>NZ_JAOWCH010000060.1:0-11595 GCF_030337065.1 Citrobacter sp. Cb004
GTGAATCGCCACAGGTTTAACAGACACCTCAGAGTCATTTAAGATGACTTAAAGAGAGGTGCCCATGAGCGGTAAGCGTTATCCCGAAGAGTTTAAAATTGAAGCAGTCAAACAGGTTGTTGATCGCGGTTATTCTGTTGCCAGCGTTGCAACACGTCTCGATATCACCACCCACAGCCTTTACTCCTGGATAAAGAAGTACGGTCCGGATTCTTCCACTAATAAAGAACAGTCAGATGCTCAGGCCGAGATCCGCCGTCTCCAGAAAGAGCTGAAGCGGGTTACCGACGAACGGGACATATTAAAAAAAGCCGCTGTAGATTCAATCTGTCAACGCAACACCCCTTTCAATTATCTCTTTAGGTGTTTTGAACTTCAGTGTCTTTCTCGGTCTGTTGTTTAGCTGAGCTGCAACCTGATCCAGCTCATGTTGAGTATATTGGGCAAGGCATGTCTTTTTGGGAAAGTACTGTCGGATTAGCCCATTAGTGTTCTCGTTTGTTCCCCGCTGCCAGGGGCTCTGAGGATCGCAGAAGTAAACTTTAACTCCTGTGCTGCCAGTAAATTCCAGATGTCTGGCCAGTTCCATTCCTCTGTCCCATGTCAGTGATCGCCGGAGTTCAGGAGGTAAGCTCAGGAATTTATCTGTAAGAGCCTGATTCACTGATAAAGCGTCTTTGCCCCTGAGTCTCAGGATGATCGTATAACGTGATTTTCGGTCTACAAGTGTGGCTATATGGGAGTTTTTTGTACCCGAGACTAAATCGCCTTCCCAGTGTCCCAGAGAGCGTCTGTTATCGATATGCCGGGAACGTTCGTGGATTGGCGTTCCGTTCACTATGTTGATAGTGCCTCTTTCACCTTTGCGAGTATGGCGCCGGCCATGACGGAGGCTGTGCGATCGGCGCAGATGCTGTACGTTCAGGTGGTGTAGCGCTTCACGACTACGAAAGTAAAGCGTCTTATAAATTGTCTCAGGTGATATTCGTAGTGTTTTTTGACGCGGCTTCGCTCGCCTTAACCATCCTGATATTTGCTCTGGGGACCACTTCATCTCAAGCTTTTCCAGAACAAGCTCTCGCAACGGCATATTCTGATCCAGTAAGCATGGTTTTGGTCTTTTAGCCATTCTGTTGGCCCGGTTATTCGCATCAACGGCTTTGTAATAGCGCCTGCCACGATTACGCTGAACTTCACGTGAGATTGTCGAAGGGCTACGATTCAGCATTGTAGCGATGGCTCGAATGCTCATTTTAGCTGACAGACCGGCTCGTATTTCCTCGCGCTCAGACAGCGTCAGGTGAGCAACAGCTCGCTTGCGCTCATTGGGTTTTATGCCACCAGTATCTCTTAACATCGTGAAGATGGTTCCTGGTTTCGAGCCCAGGATATTAGCTATCTCACTGAAGCCTTTTCCGTTCTTCCACAGTTCAAAAACAGATGTTTTTTCCTTTGCTGTAAATGTCCGTCTCATCCAACAATCCTCCGCAACTACATGTTTTCACATGACTGTTGCGTTGACCAATTGAATCTACAGCGGCGTATTTCGCAAAGCTGTCCGACTGAGGTACGCCTTTATCCGTGACAACACCTGTTGCTGGCCTGTTCGCCTGCTCTGTCGGGTGCTGGATGTTCATCCCAGTGGTTTTTACGCCTGGCTTCAGCAGCCGCATTCACAACGCCATCAGGCAGACCTGAGACTGACAGGACAGATTAAACAGTTCTGGCTGGAATCGGGATGCGTCTATGGTTATCGCAAAATCCATTTGGATCTGCGGGACAGCGGGCAACTGTGCGGAGTGAACAGAGTCTGGCGACTGATGAAACGTGTCGGCATAAAGGCTCAGGTCGGATACCGGAGCCCGCGGGCTCGTAAAGGCGAGGCCAGTATCGTGTCGCCCAACAGGCTTCAGCGACAGTTCAATCCGGATGCTCCGGATGAACGTTGGGTAACGGACATAACCTACAGTGTGCCCGGAGTTCAGGGCGGGCATGGATGCTTAAATGAACCGCGAGTCTGTCTGGAATATTGAACCGGTAACTCACGATGAGAACCCCAACAATCCCACCGGGTGTGACGGTGGAGAACCTGAGCGGCAGTGACCTGCGGCATGCCCGCAGGGTGATGTAACCCGCTGACAACGGGGATTGAGGCGAGATCACTAAGCCGAGATGATCCTCAAGGTTAAGTACTGAAAGGCTGAAGAACATGAACCCGTTAATCCGCCTCTGTGGGTTGAAAACGTCACCACGGCCTACGTGATCTGACAGGCCGTGCAGGAGGAACTGGCAGTGATACGTAAGCACTGCCGGTCGAAGGTGTTTTGACATGTATGCGAAACACCGGGGCAGCAGCGTCTATCACGCTTGCGTTGCTGACTTCTGCCAACTTGCGGCAAGCAAGGATAAAGAGTGCGACGGGCAGCCTCCTCAGTATGCCTGAGTCCAGGCAGGTAAACCGGGGAAGGTCAGCGACGGATGTTAAGGGGGCATGGCTCCGATGACGCGCTGGCTGGCGGAGCTTCCGTAGTAGTCCGCGATGGGGAAAGCCCATTACATGGCGAAGGGAAGCAGTTTGAATGTGTTTGCGACGTGAATTAACTGACCTAACGAGGTGAAGACCTTTGATAATCAGCGAAATGCAACGCAAGCTTGCCACATGGGCAGCCACCGATCCGTCCCTACGGATTCAACGGCTGCTGCGTCTGATAACACAACCAGAATGGCTGGCTGAAGCGGCGCGGATCACGCTTTCATCAAAGGGGGCGCATACCCCCGGCGTTGATGGCGTGAACAAAACAATGCTACAGGCCAGACTGGCTGTTGAGCTGCAAATCCTCAGGGATGAATTACTCTCAGGCCACTACCAGCCCTTGCCCGCCAGACGGGTTTACATCCCTAAAAGCAACGGCAAACTGCGACCACTGGGTATCCCCGCGTTGCGGGATCGTATTGTTCAGCGGGCCATGCTGATGGCGATGGAGCCGATATGGGAGAGTGATTTTCATACGCTCTCATATGGCTTCCGGCCTGAGCGCAGTGTCCACCACGCGATCCGCACGGTGAAATTACAGCTCACAGACTGCGGTGAAACCCGGGGACGCTGGGTGATTGAAGGCGACCTGTCCAGTTACTTCGACACCGTACATCATCGACTGCTGATGAAGGCTGTACGCCGCAGGATCAGTGACGCACGTTTCATGACTCTGCTGTGGAAAACCATCAAGGCGGGACATATCGATGTCGGTCTCTTTCGGGCGGCCAGTGAAGGTGTGCCACAGGGCGGTGTTATATCGCCGCTATTATCGAACATCATGCTGAATGAGTTCGATCAATACCTGCATGAGCGCTACCTGAGCGGGAAAGCCAGAAAAGATCGGTGGTACTGGAATAACAGTATCCAACGGGGCCGAAGTACGGCGGTCAGAGAAAACTGGCAGTGGAAACCCGCGGTGGCGTACTGCCGCTATGCCGATGATTTTGTCCTCATCGTCAAAGGCACCAAAGCACAGGCGGAAGCCATCAGGGAGGAGTGTCGGGGTGTGCTCGAAGGCAGTCTGAAACTCAGGCTGAACATGGATAAGACTAAAATCACCCATGTTAATGACGGCTTTATCTTTCTGGGGCACAGGATCATTCGCAAACGCAGTCGTTATGGCGAGATGCGAGTGGTCTCAACGATCCCGCAGGAGAAAGCCAGAAACTTCGCCGCATCGCTGACAGCACTGTTATCAGGCAACTACAGTGAAAGCAAAGTCGATATGGCTGAACAACTCAACCGAAAACTGAAAGGCTGGGCCATGTTCTATAAGTTCGTTGATTTTAAGGCCAAAGTCTTCAGTTATATCGACCGTGTCGTGTTCTGGAAGCTGGCTCACTGGCTGGCCCGCAAATACCGTACAGGTATCGCTTCCCTGATGAGGTGGTGGTGTAAATCACCGAAACCGGGTCAGAGCAAAACGTGGGTTTTATTTGGTAAAACCAATCACGGCAAGCTCAGCGGCGAAATACTGTACCGGTTGGTGGGGCAAGGCAAGAAGCTGTTCCGCTGGCGGCTACCCGAAGGTAATCCCTATCTGAGGACGGAGACCAGAAACACGTATACATCGCGCTTTACAGAAGTGGCAATGGCGTTCGCCAGCATTTAAATGGAGAGCCGGATGCGCTGAAAGGTGCACGTCCGGTTCGGGGAGGAGAGGCAGGGAAATAGTCCGACTACGCCCTGCCTCTTACTCTACTCAGGACCCACGAAGGCTGGCTGTATCTTGCCGTGGTTGTTGATCTCTTCTCACGCAAAATTATCGGCTGGTCCATGCAATCCCGGATGACAAAAGACATTGTCCTGAACGCACTGCTGATGGCTGTATGGCGGCGTAACCCCCAAAAACAGGTGCTGGTTCATTCGGATCAGGGCAGTCAGTACACAAGCCATGAATGGCAGTCGTTCCTGAAATCACACGGCCTGGAGGGCAGCATGAGCCGTCGCGGTAACTGCCATGATAATGCGGTTGCAGAAAGCTTTTTCCAGTTGTTGAAACGCGAACGGATAAAGAAAAAGATCTACGGAACGCGGGAAGAAGCCCGCAGCGATATTTTTGATTACATCGAAATGTTTTATAACAGTAAACGTCGGCATGGTTCTAGCGATCAGATGTCACCGACAGAATATGAAAACCAGTATTATCAACGGCTCGGAAGTGTCTAAATTATCCGTGGCGATTCAGTGTATATATTTTTAATATGAAAAAAAGTAATAAACATTCGAAGTACAAACTTGATTTTCAACAAAATACTACGTAAGATTGCGTTCAACCTATTCGTTTATGGTAAGGATAGAATATGAATGAAAACAAAATTTTCTTAAGAAAAAAAAGACATGGTCCGGGAAGACCCTCACAACAAACGATGGAAAACAAGGCTGACGACATTTTAGAAATTGCTACATGTGTATTTCTTGAACATGGCTATGAGCGTACAAGCATAAATGATATAGTGTCTATGTTAAGATGTTCTAAAGCAACTCTATATTCGAGATACCCCACTAAACGTCACCTTTTCTCTGCAGTCATTGAAACTCAGACTCAGATAATGAAATGTGCATTTGAAAAAGACATGTCTGAAAATGAGTCATTGAATTTAGTTCTCGAAAAATTTGGTAAGAATTTATATAGAACTATTTTTCATAAAGAATTAAGTTCACTTTTTCGAATTGTAGTAGCGGAAGCTGATTTTTTTCCTGATGTGGCAAAAAAATTCTTCATTGCCGGCCCTTTACATAGTATTTACTTACTTAAAAAACATCTCTCAAAGAGATTTAAATTCTCCGATGAAAAATCAGAGTATATTGCTGAAAGCTTCGTATCTCTGTGTCTTGGCATTTCATTGCTACATAAAATGTTGGATCCTGATTATAGTTTAAGTGATGAAGAACAAAATAAAAAGATAAAAAATGCAATTAACACTGTCTTATATAATGATAACATTTTGGCACTAAAAATATAAATTATCTGACATGGATAATTTATTATTACCAATGAACAATAGAATAATTTATGTATTGGCTCAGACTTATTATTATATGCTTAACATGTCCAAGCAGACATTTAAATAGTCAATATATAAAATATCTACAAAGTAGACCGCATTTCTCTCAATGCTAATGGCCAATCTCCAGGCCAACAAATTTTATCGTTAATTATCTTGGCGCTATATTCTAGGCAAATATCCAGTGTTAGCTGTGGATAGATTCTTTTCATTTCCTTAATAAGTTCTACGCTATTATTCGATTTTCTATTCGCTTTTAAAAAATCTTTTATGTATTGTCTTGTAAAACTAATCGCAGATGGAGATAAAGTCGGTTGTAAGGAGCTATGCCCGGGTATAACCTTATCTGCTGATAGCCCTTCAAGAATGTCTAATGAATGCATCCATGCTTGTATTCTTTCATTATTCCGCATATCAGCTATCCAAATGTGAACGTCCGAGAAAACGATATCAGATGCTATGATCGTTTTAATGGAGGGGATCCAAAGTGGTGAAATGTTAATGCAATCTCCACACATATCATTAAGAATGATGATCTCATTTCGGTCTAAATGCAATTTGTTAGTAGAAAGTGGCTGGATCAAGACCTTTTCTCTGGCTCCATTTTTTTTAAGAACCGATTTTCCCCAATAATCAATTTTAAAATCAAAAGCATCGTTTATTTCATCGGCAATGCTTGCACTAGATACAACTTCAGCAAATGGAAAAACCGATTTTATAACAGCCAGGCCAAGATAATGATCAGGATGTAAATGAGTTATATATATGACTTTAAGTTCCTTCCCTGTCTCAATTATTTCTGCAACTAATCTATAAGCATTTGAAATTGTAAATTGAGTATCTACTAGTATAGCATCATTTCTACCCATAATAATAGTTGATGTTACACCAAAACCATTATTCCGATCGCTACTTACGAAAACCTTTGTCGATAATGTCATAATTATTCACCAAATTGGAATATAAATTAAAATATAATAACATCCTTTCCATTTATTAGTCTTTTGTGCTTATTGAATTTGTTTCAAACATTCTGGGAAATTTTCTGGCAGTTCACTAGCAGCACAACAAATTATATTTTCATTATTAATCCCACACTCCTGAACAAAAGTTATAGTCGCAAACTCGTCAATAATTTCAATAGGATATATTGGCCCAATATCTCTATATGTTTCCATCTCATGTATATGATTATTTTGAAAACAGATGGTTTTTTCTGGATTGCACATCACCCAGCGGGGAAAATAAATAGTTCCATGTAAAAGATTATCGTCAAAATTCACTGTTAGGCATACGTTTGTACCGGTTGGTTCAGCCCAAGTAATTTTATAAATATTTTCACCTATTCGTGAAATATAAACAAATTGGTCTTTCACCCAACGATTACCTACCATACCGCTATGGATTCGATAGTCAATCGTATTGCTATTCTTCACATATAGTTCGTAATCCCATCCATTATCATAGGTATAAACAAGATGTTTACCAGCGATCCTTTTTAGATCATATTTATTTTAAGAGATCATTTCATCACCAATTATATTAATTTATGCATTATGTCGTAAAAAATAATGAAAGACACTATTTAGTGTCTTTCATTTACATTTAAACTATACAATCATTTGACCATCAAATTCATTATAAATCCTTGGAAGGAATGATTTAAAACGAGTAAATTCGCAGACATTATGTCTCGCCAACCCCTGAATCTCTGATTCTGGAATGCGTGCGCCAGGTGGTAATGTTAATTCAGGTCGGCCATTTACTAAACGATAACCCAACCAGAATCTTGTGCGATGCTCTAGTCCTTCTGGGGTTTCTCTAAATATATGGCACATCATAGCTGGGGCTGTGATTGAATCATCTGTTTTTTCGACGGGTATGACCCATCCCTGTCCACATGCTACAGTCGCAACAAAAGGTTTTTTCCACCGAGTCATATCAAAACCAAATTCAGTAGGTGACATAAAATGGATATCAATATTTGACATGCCGGTGTTTGTATCTTCGGTTACATGATGAATCACTCCCCAATTTCTTTCCGATAAAGGAATTGATTCATCCAATAATCTTTTCCTGTTTTCAGGGCTAACCATTAAACCACCATGTTGTGGTGGATACCAAATGCGATAACGAAGATCTTCCAAAGGATGCCAAGAAAACCACCAATCAATCATTTCTGCGGTTATATCAGGATAAACAATTTTATTTGCAATTACCCCTGCACCATTAGGCAGATTACACCAGCCAATTTCTATATCCAGATAACCAGGATTAAGTAAATCGTTCATTTTTTCAGGAGGTAATGCGAGGGCAGGATCGCATGGCTTATCCATACAACTGTAATGCACAGGATCAGGAGCAGGAATATCTTCATAATAATACTTAGCAAAGGGACGTGCTTTCTCTTCATCTGAAAGAGGTGGCAGTTTTGCTTTTAAATGTGTTTGCTTTAAGTGGTCAGTATAATTCTGCTGAACTTGTAGTTCTCGGACTGGAAAAATATTATTTTTAGACATGGTATATCCTCTTTAATCAAAATGTTTAAAACCTTCAGTGTCTCTAATAATCACAACCTGCTTAGTGAATAAGAAGAAGGATTTTGACCAGTTAGCAAACTTATTTGAGTTTTTCATCAAGTTTTCATGATATTCGCGAAATGCTCCCGCTTGCTCTATTGAATCATACCAATGTGCAGAAACAAGGTTGTATACTGGAGGATCAATCATTTTAAAATGTTTTCGAGCCGCAGCATCATTATCGTTGAGTCGCAGTCGCCAATTTGCAACACACCGACGAAGCTGGCTTTTAGCATAAGCTGATTTTTCCAGGGCCTCAAAATGAGCATCTCGCCAGTATTTAGAAAAATCTTCTGGGTATACAGAATCTTCGCGCATGACATAGTGTAAGACTTTTAATCCACCAACATTTTTAACTAGACCTAAGCCAGGATTAAATTCTGGTAATGGATTTGCAACCGGAATCTCTTCCTCTTCAGCCATAACAGTAATGCTATTTGGCTCATCAGCAAAAAAATGTCCATCTTCACTTAAATCATTGGGTTGTTGAGGTTCTAGTGCATTGATCATGTCTCGAAAGTTATCAAATTTTAGCTCAACAACTGCGTCTCGATCAGCAATTAAATCATAGCTAGGATCACTAAGTGTACCAAAGGCCCCATCAATTACGTGATTTTGAATATATTCACGTAATGAACCACGTTCCTTTCTAGATAATGTACCATGATAAAATTCAATATATCTCTGATAATCAGCACGAGTCAGACCAGGTCTTTTACGGGAAGCAGCAAGCAACTTAAGCATCGTAGTTAACTCCTTGAGTTAATGATGAATTTTATATATTCTTCACAAATAGTACCACTGGTTACCATTTGTAGTCTACAATAAGCTCTTATAGTGAAAGTAAGTCAAGAGAAAAAATCAGGTAAGATAGTTAATGTGAAAAAGATCACAGTTATGAAATTTTGTACCACAATGAGTGGCGAAGGATGAAAAGTGCGCTAATTAGCTTTATCGTGAGGATATGTTAGGCTTAATAAATTAAATTTTAATGAACTGTTAAAGAATTTTATACATTTTGTGTTAAAAACATGCCATGATGCTTATCGTGCATTTTTAAGTTATACAATGGCAACAGGATAGTAATATCGGTAGTTTTAGCCTTATTCATTATTTGAAAGGGTGGGTACGATGGATACAGCCAAAGCCATATCGTCCATATCGAGTTGGAGCACATTACCTCTGCAGTTGCAGCAAGCTTTATGCCAAATAGGTCGTATACGTGAAGAAAAGGCTGAGAATATTGTTTTTCATCAAGGATCATATGTTGACGTCATTGTATGGACATTACGTGGTCATCTCTTTACTCGTGCCCAGCAAGAAAATGGAAACCAGATATTACTGACACATATTCCCGTAGGGCGTCTGATTCTTTTCGATTATGCTTGGAAAAATAGAGCGCTTGATCGAGATTTTATCGCTCTCACCGACGTAGAGTTGTTAATACTTCCTCGCGGTAGCGTGAGCCAACTGCTTGCCAGTTATGATGAATTTAAAATTATGATCATAGATTGTTTGGCTGATAGGCTTAATGACTTGGACAAGGTTTTATACACACATAAGGTAGCATCTCGGGAAGCAAGCCTTGCATCATTCCTTGTTGATTGTGAGGAAGGGCAAAGCGGCATTAAAAAAGAACGCCACATACCATTAACAATGCAATTCATGGCTGATTGCTTACGTCTTTCTCGTCCATATGTTGCAAAGACACTTAAAAGATTTGAAAATCAACATCTTGTATGCCTGAATTATGGATATATCGAAATTTTAGATATTGGAGGGTTAAGAGATATAGCTAATAGATAAAAATGAAGGATTTAAGAATCGTGATATAAAGCACATGGAGTGCGAGGTTTTTAATTTCATATTACTACATGCCACACTTTGTGGATAAGAAAAATTGGTAAGAGCAGTGGGTTTTAATTTATCGAACCATTTTTAGTAATTAATTAATGTTTTTGAATATTGTTTTTAGATACTCTGTAATTTATTATGCCTAGTACTATCAAATAACAATATAGTGAGCTATTTTTGAATGATTTTTATTGACAATGCGTCAAAAAAACGCAGCGGTTACAGGGGTGAACATAGGAGAATCACTAAATGGGAAATAATATCAAAACAGAATTACATCATGCTCTCTATCCAGATGAAATATTATAATTGGATTTTAATAAATTTATTATCCAAAAATGCTAAAATTAAATTTGAACACAAAGCTATGTATAGATATCTGTTTCTTACAAAACAGATACATTGGATGGTACTAACTAGCTGATCCTAATACCGCTACACTTTTACCAGACCATGTTTACCTCCGGGGAATGGGCTGGCGGTTTCCATAAAATGCCGTACCTTTTTCAGCAGCTGCCACATTGAACGGCATTGATGATTGCGCGTTATCGTGTCGTGCAGCGCCTGTCATAACTGCTCAACGTGATTCACCCACGGTGAGTAAACCGGCTGATAAATCACTCTGAACTTAGGATTTTCATTCAGCCAGCGCTGCGTTTCTCGGCTTTTATGGATGATGTAGTTGTCCACGATGAGTGTTATCATTTTTGCCCGTCGGTACGTGGTTTTCAGGTGTTTCAGCAGGCTAATAAACAGCATCGAACTTTTGCTGCCGCCGCCCACGTAGCTGACTTTGCCCGTTCCGCTGTGTAAGACCCCGGCCAGATAGTATTTTTCATTTTGGCCCGGCGGTGATGCTGCCAACTTACTGATTTAGTGTATGATGGTGTTTTTGAGGTGCTCCAGTGGCTTCTGTTTCTATCAGCTGTCCCTCCTGTTCAGCTACTGACGGGGTGGTGCGTAACGGCAAAAGCACTGCCGGACATCAGCGCTATCTCTGCTCTCACTGCCGTAAAACATGGCAACTGCAGTTCACTTACACCGCTTCTCAACCCGGTACGCACCAGAAAATCATTGATATGGCCATGAATGGCGTTGGATGCCGGGCAACCGCCCGCATTATGGGCGTTGGCCTCAACACGATTTTCCGCCATTTAAAAAACTCAGGCCGCAGTCGGTAACCTCGCGCATACAGCCGGGCAGTGACGTCATCGTCTGCGCGGAAATGGACGAACAGTGGGGATACGTCGGGGCTAAATCGCGCCAGCGCTGGCTGTTTTACGCGTATGACAGGCTCCGGAAGACGGTTGTTGCGCACGTATTCGGTGAACGCACTATGGCGACGCTGGGGCGTCTTATGAGCCTGCTGTCACCCTTTGACGTGGTGATATGGATGACGGATGGCTGGCCGCTGTATGAATCCCGCCTGAAGGGAAAGCTGCACGTAATCAGCAAGCGATATACGCAGCGAATTGAGCGGCATAACCTGAATCTGAGGCAGCACCTGGCACGGCTGGGACGGAAGTCGCTGTCGTTCTCAAAATCGGTGGAGCTGCATGACAAAGTCATCGGGCATTATCTGAACATAAAACACTATCAATAAGTTGGAGTCATTACC
>NZ_JAOWCH010000061.1:0-239596 GCF_030337065.1 Citrobacter sp. Cb004
AGGTTATTAAACCCCATGCGGTTGATCAAACCTTCTGCATCGACCAGACGAAACAGACGTGGTTTATCATTACCCGGCTGAGGACGCGGCGTCACGGTACCAATCTCAATGGAACCAAATCCCATCGCGCCGAGCGCATCAATGCACTCCCCGTCTTTATCCAGTCCGGCAGCAAGCCCGAGTGGATTTTTAAACGTCAGCCCCATACAGGTAACCGGTTTTGCGGGTACTTTCTGGCGGACAAGCGCTTCGAGCGGCGTGCCGGTAATGCGACGTAATTGCTGGAATGTCAATTCATGAGCGCGCTCTGGATCGAGCTGGAAAAGGGCTTTACGAACGAAGGGGTAGTACATGAACTCTCCTGGATTCCCGGTGTGCAAACCGGGGGCGTATTATGTGCGATCGCGAGCAAAAAGGGAATTGACCTGCGGCAATAAATAGCAATCGTTTTCCTGCTTCCTCCTTTTTATCCATTTTTCAACTTTTCTATCCCGTATAAATCATTTCGATAAACAAAGTCTCTCTGCCAGACTGCACAAATTGTTATCAATGTTAATCAAAAGCAAACAATTGGTTATAAGGGGAGAATAACATTATGCGCGTCATTACTCTGGCGGGAAGCCCACGCTTTCCCTCTCGCTCCAGCGCGTTGCTGGAATATGCCCGAGAAAAATTGAACGGCCAGGATGTCGAAGTCTTTCACTGGAACCTGCACAACTTTGCCCCGGAAGACCTGATCTATGCCCGTTTTGACAGTCCGGCGCTGAAGACATTTATCGAACAACTACAGGATGCTGACGGGCTGATTGTCGCAACGCCGGTCTACAAAGCCGCTTACTCTGGCGCACTGAAAACGCTGCTCGATCTGCTCCCCGAGCGGGCGCTGGAAAGAAAAGTGGTTTTGCCGCTGGCGACTGGCGGCAGCGTGGCGCATTTACTGGCCGTCGATTACGCGCTGAAACCGGTGCTGAGCGCGTTAAAGGCTCAGGAGATCCTGCACGGCGTGTTTGCCGATGATTCACAGGTCATCGACTATCAGCATAAACCGCAGTTTACGCCCAACCTGCAGCAGCGCCTGGACAGTGCGCTCGACACTTTCTGGCTGGCGTTGCATCGTCGCGATCTCCAACTCCCGCAACTGAACGCCCTGCGAGGTGCCGCCCATGCTTAATCTGCTCAAGCGTCACACCTCATGGCTGGCATTTACCGGGCTGCTGTCCCTGTCATCCTTGGCGCATGCCGCAGAATCGGCTCCGGATGCCCTGCGCATTGGGTATCAGAAAGGAAGCGTCAGCATGGTGCTGGCAAAAAGTCATCAGCTACTGGAGAAACGCTACCCACAGACCAAAATCTCGTGGATTGAGTTCCCGGCTGGACCGCAAATGCTGGAAGCACTCAATATCGGCAGTATCGATCTCGGCAGTACCGGTGACATTCCGCCAATTTTCGCCCAGGCCGCCGGAGCCGATCTGGTTTATGTGGGCGTCGAACCGCCCAAACCGAAAGCCGAAGTGATTCTGGTGCCGAAAAATAGCCCGATCCAGAGCGTTGCGCAGCTCAAAGGGCATAAAGTCGCCTTCCAGAAAGGTTCCAGCGCCCACAATTTACTGCTCCGGGCGCTGCAACAGGCAGGGTTGAAATTTACCGATATTCAACCGACTTATCTGACCCCCGCCGATGCGCGAGCGGCCTTCCAGCAAGGAAACGTCGATGCGTGGGCTATCTGGGATCCCTACTATTCGGCCGCATTACTGCAAGGTGATGTGCGCGTGCTGAAAGACGGCTCAGACCTCAAGCAGACCGGTTCGTTTTATCTCGCTGCACGTCCTTATGCCGAAAAAAATAGCGCTTTTGTTCTTGGCGTACTGGATACCTTTAGCCAGGCGGATGCGTTAACTCTCAGCCAACGCCAGCAAAGCATTACTCTGCTGGCTAAAACCATGGGCCTGCCCGAGCCGGTAATTGCGTCTTATCTGGATCACCGTCCGCCAACCACCATTACGCCCGTCAGCGCCTCTGTTGCCGCCCTACAACAACAAACCGCGGATCTGTTTTATGACAACCGTCTGGTGCCGAAAAAAATCGATATTCGCCAGCGTATCTGGCAACCCACTCAGCAGGCAGGAGAAAAATTATGAGTCTGAACATGTTCTGGTTTTTACCCACCCACGGTGACGGTCATTATCTGGGGACGGAAGAAGGTTCGCGCCCGGTCGATCACGGTTATTTGCAACAAATTGCGCAAACAGCCGATCGCCTGGGATTTACCGGCGTTCTGATCCCAACCGGTCGCTCCTGTGAAGATGCCTGGCTGGTCGCCGCGTCGATGATCCCAGTCACCCAGCGATTAAAGTTTCTGGTCGCGCTACGTCCAAGCGTAACCTCGCCGACGGTCGCCGCCCGCCAGGCCGCGACGCTCGACAGACTCTCTAACGGCCGGGCGTTATTCAACCTGGTAACCGGCAGCGATCCACAAGAGCTAGCGGGTGACGGCGTGTTCCTTGATCACACCGAGCGCTATGAAGCCTCTGCTGAATTCACTCAGGTCTGGCGGCGTTTGCTGCAAGGTGAAACCGTGGATTTCAACGGCAAACACATTCATGTCCGCGGCGCGAAACTGTTTTTCCCTCCTGTACAACAACCCCGGCCACCGCTTTATTTCGGCGGTTCGTCTGATGTTGCACAAGATCTTGCTGCCGAGCAGGTTGATCTCTATCTGACCTGGGGCGAGCCGCCTGAACAGGTGAAAGAGAAGATTGAACAGGTGCGGGCCAAAGCGGCGGCGCTCGGGCGCAAGATCCGCTTTGGTATTCGTCTGCATGTGATCGTCCGGGAGACAACGCAAGAGGCGTGGCAGGCAGCGGATCGTCTGATAGCCCATCTGGATGACGACACCATTGCCAAAGCCCAGGCCGCCTTCTCAAGAACGGATTCGGTTGGTCAGCAGCGAATGGCTGCACTGCACAACGGTAAACGCGACAAACTGGAAATCAGCCCAAACCTGTGGGCAGGAGTAGGACTGGTGCGCGGTGGCGCGGGTACCGCGCTGGTCGGAGATGGTCCGACGGTCGCGGCGCGTATCAACGAGTATGCCGCACTGGGAATCGACAGTTTTGTGTTGTCCGGGTATCCACATCTGGAAGAGGCATACAAGGTTGGCGAGCTGCTGTTCCCACATCTGGATGTCGCTATACCAGAAATTCCACAGCCGCAGCGCCAGCATCAACAAGGCGAAGCGGTGGCAAACGAATTTATCCCACGCAAAATCGCGCAAAGCTAAGGAGCCTGCTGATGGCAACGCCGAAAAACAGGTGGTTACTGCGCCTCGCACCCTGGTTTTTACCGGTTGGGTTGGTCGCGCTCTGGCAGCTCGCATCATCAATGGGCTGGTTGTCCACCCGCATCCTGCCCTCTCCGGAGGGCGTTGTCGAAGCCTTCTGGACGCTTTCCGCCAGCGGCGAGCTTTGGCAGCATCTGGCGATCAGCTCCTGGCGCGCGCTGGTAGGCTTCTCCATCGGCGGATCGATTGGCCTGACGCTGGGACTGATTAGCGGTCTTTCGCGGTGGGGAGAACGCCTGCTGGATACTTCGGTGCAGATGCTGCGTAACGTGCCGCATCTGGCGCTGATCCCACTGGTGATTTTGTGGTTCGGCATTGATGAATCCGCCAAGATCTTTCTCGTCGCGCTGGGCACGCTTTTTCCGATTTACATCAACACCTGGCATGGGATCCGCAATATCGATCGCGGCCTGGTAGAGATGGCTCGCAGCTATGGGCTGTCTGGTTTTTCACTATTTATTCATGTGATCCTCCCCGGCGCCCTGCCCTCGATTATGGTTGGCGTGCGTTTTGCTCTCGGGCTGATGTGGTTGACGCTTATTGTCGCGGAAACCATTTCAGCCAATGCCGGCATTGGTTACCTGGCAATGAACGCCCGCGAATTTCTGCAAACCGATGTGGTCGTGGTGGCCATTATTCTCTACGCCCTGCTCGGCAAACTTGCCGACGTCAGCGCCCAATGGCTGGAGCGGATCTGGCTGCGCTGGAACCCGGCTTACCATGTGAAGGAGGCTACCGTATGAATACCGCTCGCCTAAACCAAGGCACGCCGCTTTTACTGAGTGCCGTGACGAAGCAATACGCCGCCAATACGGTGCTCAATCAGTTAGATTTGCACATTCAGGCCGGACAGTTTGTTGCCGTGGTTGGCCGCAGCGGAGGAGGAAAAAGCACGCTACTGCGTCTGCTGGCTGGGCTGGAGTCTCCCACCTCAGGTGCATTACTTGCCGGAACCACCCCGCTGGCAGAAATTCAGGAGGATACGCGAATGATGTTTCAGGATGCGCGTCTGCTGCCCTGGAAGACGGTTATCGATAATGTGGGTCTGGGTCTGAAAGGTCACTGGCGCGATGCGGCCCGGGACGCGCTGGCCGCAGTTGGGCTGGAGAATCGTGCTCAGGAATGGCCTGCCGCCCTGTCCGGTGGACAAAAACAGCGCGTGGCCCTGGCGCGGGCATTAATTCATCGTCCCGGTCTGCTGCTGCTGGATGAACCCCTCGGTGCGCTGGATGCCTTAACCCGCCTTGAAATGCAGGAGCTGATTGTCTCTTTATGGCAAGAGCACGGCTTTACCGTACTGCTGGTCACCCATGACGTCAGTGAAGCGGTGGCAATGGCCGATCGCGTGTTGCTTATTGAAGATGGAAAAATCGGACTGGATTTAACGGTGGATATTGCGCGACCACGCCGGATTGGTTCGGTGCGTCTGGCAGAGCTGGAAGCAGAAGTGTTGAACCGGGTAATGCAGCGTAGCGAAACGGAACAGCCGATCCGCCGGCATGGATAAGCATTCAGAAAAATCAGGCCCAGTAAGCGCAAGCGCCACCGGGCCTTTTGCCGGATAGCGGCGTTACCGCCTAATCCGGCTTACAAAACGACAGGTCAACGTTTCAGGCTAACGCTTTGGTTACCTTCTCGAACAGATCGCCGGAGAGATTCTCCAGACCTTTCAGCTGCTCCAGCGCCGCGCGCATCTGCGTCTGACGTTTAGCATCATAACGTTTTAAGCGAATCAGCGGCTCAATCAGACGTGACGCCACCTGCGGGTTACGGCTATTGAGTTCAGTCAGCATGTCGACCAGGAACTGATAGCCGCTGCCATCTTCCGCATGGAATGCCGCCGGGTTGCTGCCCGCAAAGGCGCCAATCAGAGATCGGATTCGGTTCGGGTTACTCATACTGAAGGAACGGTGCTTCAGTAAGCCACGTACCGTCTCCAGCACGTTTATCGCCGGGCTGGTGGATTGCAGGATAAACCATTTGTCCATCACCAGACCGTCATGATGCCACTTATCGTCATACTCCTGCATTAGCGTGTCGCGGCAAGGCAGTTGCGCCGCGACTGCCGCGGACAGCGCCGCCAGCGCATCGGTCATATTGTTTGCTTCACGGTACTGCTTGCTGACCAGCGTGTCGGCCAGATGGGTTTCGCCAAAGGCCAGGAAACGCAGGCAGGCATTACGTAGCGTACGCTTGCCAATATCGGCATGCTCAACGCGGTACTCATCAAGATGATTAGCGTTATAGATGGCGAGGAATTCATCCGCCAGTTCGGCCGCCAGCGTGCGAGTTAACGCTTCACGTACTTCCGTTATTGCCACCGGATCGATGATGTCGAACAGTTCAGCAATTTCATTCACCGAAGGCAGCGTCAGAATCTCTGCCGCCAGTGCCGGATCGATTTTTTCATCCAGCAAAATCGCCCGGAATGCATCGGCTACGTGTACCGGCAGCGACAGCGGCTGTCCCTGCTGATGGCGGGCTACGTTGAGCTTAATATAGGTCGCCAGCAAGCTTTGCGCCGCGTCCCAACGAGAGAAATCGTTACGTGCATGACGCATCAGGAAGGTCAGCTGCTGATCGCTCCATTTGTATTCCAGTTTTACCGGTGCGGAGAATTCGCACAGCAGTGCCGGAACCGGCTGGAAGTAGACGTTATCGAAGACAAACGTCTGCTCAGCCTGAGTGACATTGAGTACGGAATTCACCGGGTGCCCGCCTTTTTGCAGCGGGATCACTTTCCCTTGGTTGTCATACAACTCGAGGGCGAAAGGAATATGCAGCGGCTGTTTTTCGGCCTGATCCGGCGTGGCCGGCGTGCGCTGGCTGATAGTCAGCGTGTACTGCTCAGTGGATGGATTGTAGTCATCACGCACGGTCAGAATCGGCGTACCGGACTGACTGTACCAGCGGCGGAAATGCGAAAGATCGACGTTGGACGCATCTTCCATCGCCTGCACGAAATCATCACAGGTTGCAGCGCTGCCGTCATGACGCTCAAAGTACAACTGCATCCCTTTCTGGAAGTTAGCCTCACCGAGCAGGGTGTGGATCATACGAATAACTTCAGCGCCCTTTTCGTACACGGTCAGGGTATAGAAGTTGTTCATTTCAATGACCATATCCGGACGGATAGGATGCGCCATTGGGCTGGCATCTTCGGCAAACTGCAGGCCGCGCATGGTGCGCACGTTGCTGATCCGGTTTACCGCGCGTGAGCCGAGATCGGAACTGAACTCCTGATCGCGGAACACGGTTAGCCCCTCTTTCAGGCTCAACTGGAACCAGTCGCGACAGGTCACGCGGTTGCCGGTCCAGTTGTGGAAATATTCGTGACCGATGACGCGCTCAATATCGAGGTAGTCTTTGTCGGTGGCGGTATCGGTACGTGCCAGCACATATTTGGAGTTAAAGATGTTCAGACCTTTATTCTCCATCGCCCCCATGTTGAAGAAATCGACCGCGACAATCATATAAATGTCGAGGTCATATTCGAGGCCAAAGCGCTCTTCATCCCATTTCATGGAGTTTTTCAGCGAGGTCATCGCCCACGGCGCGCGGTCCAGGTTGCCGCGATCGACGTACAGTTCCAGCGCCACTTCACGCCCGGAACGGGTGGTAAAGGTGTCGCGCAGAACGTCGAAATCACCGGCTACCAGCGCAAACAGATAACACGGTTTCGGGAACGGATCCTGCCACTGTACCCAGTGACGACCATTTTCCAGTTCCCCCTGCGCCACACGGTTACCGTTGGAGAGCAGGAACGGATATTGGGTTTTATCGGCGATAATTTTGGTGGTAAAACGCGCCAGGACATCCGGCCTGTCGAGATACCAGGTAATATGGCGGAACCCTTCCGCTTCACACTGGGTGCACAGCGCGTCGCCGGACTTGTACAGTCCTTCCAGCGCGGTATTGGCCGCCGGGCTAATTTCATTCACGATACGCAGCGTAAAACGTTCCGGCAGTTGACTGATGACCAGAGCGCCCTCTTCTTCTTTATACTCTGCCCACGGCTCGTCGTTCACGTGGATCGACACCAGGGTCAGATCTTCACCATTCAGGCGCAGGGGCGCATCGGACGCGCCATGACGGACAGCCTGGCTCACGGCGGTGACCACGGTTTTTTCAGCATCCAGGTCAAAGGTCAAGTCAATATCAGTAATCTGGTAATCCGGCGCACGATAGTCGTGACGGTATTTGGCTTGTGGCTGTTGTGTCATAAAAAACCTTTAGCATCTTTGGTAGAGTCTCGGCTTCAGTCTATTCCTGTTGCGTAAATCGCGCTACGCAGAATGTTCATCTTTTCAGGCACAAACACCCTTTTTGCTACATTTTTATAACACGCGGCACGAATTGCCCTCGACCAGAAAGACAGCTTATGGTGTGATCGGGGTTCAATAAATCGCTAAACAAGGTATACTCCAGCGGTTTTCTTAGTTGTTTATTGTACTAAACGCTCCCGTGAGAGGATGCTACTGCGCACCTATGACACAATTCGCTTCTCCTGTTCTGCACTCGCTGCTGGATACAGACGCTTATAAGTTGCATATGCAGCAAGCCGTTTTTCACCACTACTATGATGTACAAGTAGCGGCTGAATTTCGTTGCCGTGGCGATGACCTGCTCGGTATTTATGCCGATTCTATTCGTGAGCAGGTGAATGCTATGCAACACCTGCGACTGCAGGAGGACGAGTACCAGTGGCTCTCCGACCTGCCTTTCTTTAAAGCTGATTACCTCACCTGGTTACGTGATTTCCGCTATAACCCGGAACAGGTTTGCGTCACCAATGATAACGGTAAGCTGAACATCCGCTTAACCGGGCCGTGGCGTGAAGTGATCATGTGGGAAGTCCCGCTGCTAGCGGTTATCAGTGAGATGGTACACCGTTACCGTTCGCCCGAATCAGGCGTCCCGCAGGCACTCGATGAGCTGGAAAGCAAACTAGTAGAATTCTCTGCTTTAACGAAAGATGTCGATATGTCCCGCTTCCATCTGATGGATTTCGGTACGCGTCGTCGTTTTTCACGTGAAGTACAGCAGGCTATTGTTAAACGCCTGCAGCGAGAGCCCTGGTTTGTCGGCACCAGTAACTACGATCTGGCCCGCCGCCTGTCATTAACCCCAATGGGCACGCAGGCGCATGAGTGGTTCCAGGCTCATCAGCAAATCAGCCCTGAGCTTGCCACCAGCCAGCGCGTTGCCCTGGCCGCCTGGTTAAATGAATATCCTGACCAACTCGGCATTGCGCTGACCGATTGCATCACCATGGATGCGTTTTTACGTGACTTTGGCGTCGAGTTTGCGACCCGCTATCAGGGTTTACGCCATGACTCAGGCGACCCGGTGGAATGGGGTGAAAAAGCCATCGCCCATTATGAAAAACTGGGCATTGATCCGCTGAGCAAAACGCTGGTGTTTTCAGATAACCTCGATTTGAAAAAAGCGATTGAGCTCTACCGCCACTTCTCTTCTCGTGTGCAGTTGAGTTTTGGTATTGGCACACGTTTAACCTGTGATATTCCCCAGGTTAAGCCGCTCAATATTGTAATCAAGCTGGTGGAATGTAACGGCAAACCTGTGGCGAAGTTATCTGATAGCCCGGGTAAAACCATCTGCCACGATAAAGCGTTCGTGCGCGCGCTACGCAAAGCCTTCGATTTGCCGCATATTAAAAAAGCCAGTTAAACCTTCCAGGGAGCCAGTTTGGCTCCCTTTTCACGCTAATTTCCGAAATCTTTCACTCCAGCTACGAATTCTGCTTGTCTGATTGCAGATGCCAGGTAACATAGGTATCCCCCCATTACGGGTGGACATGTGTTTATATATCCGACTATTAACAGAGAGAATATTATGAGCGTTGTGCCTGTAGCCGACGTACTCCAGGGCCGCGTAGCCGTTGACAGCGAAGTCACCGTGCGCGGATGGGTGCGTACCCGCCGAGATTCAAAAGCTGGCATCTCCTTCCTCGCCGTTTATGACGGTTCCTGCTTTGATCCTGTACAGGCCGTCATCAATAATTCTCTGCCCAATTACAATCAGGACGTACTGCGCCTGACGACGGGTTGTTCAGTTATCGTAACGGGTAAAGTCGTTGCATCTCCTGGACAAGGACAGAGCTTTGAAATTCAGGCCACTGAGGTTGAAGTAGCCGGCTGGGTTGAAGATCCTGATACCTATCCAATGGCGGCTAAGCGTCACAGCATTGAGTATCTGCGTGAAGTGGCGCACATGCGCCCACGTACCAACATGATTGGTGCCGTCGCGCGTGTACGTCATACGCTGGCGCAAGCGCTGCATCGCTTCTTCCACGAGCAGGGTTTCTTTTGGGTATCGACTCCGCTGATCACCGCTTCCGATACGGAAGGTGCCGGTGAAATGTTCCGCGTGTCTACGCTGGATCTGGAAAACCTGCCGCGTAACGATCAGGGCAAAGTCGATTTCGACAAAGACTTCTTTGGTAAAGAGGCTTTCCTGACCGTTTCCGGTCAGCTGAACGGCGAAACCTACGCCTGTGCTCTGTCCAAAATTTATACCTTTGGCCCGACGTTCCGTGCAGAAAACTCTAATACCAGTCGTCACCTGGCAGAGTTCTGGATGCTGGAACCGGAAGTGGCTTTCGCCGACCTGAACGATGTTGCAGGCCTGGCTGAAGCGATGCTGAAGTACGCGTTCAAAGCCGTACTGGCTGAGCGTGCGGATGATATGAAATTCTTCGCCGAACGTGTCGACAAAGACGCGATTTCACGCCTGGAACGTTTCATTGAGGCTGACTTCGCGCAGGTGGATTACACCGACGCGGTAAGCATTCTGGAAAAATGCGGCAAACAGTTCGAAAACCCGGTTTACTGGGGTGTGGATCTCTCTTCTGAGCACGAACGTTATCTTGCTGAAGAGCACTTTAAAGCGCCGGTCGTCGTTAAAAACTACCCGAAAGATATCAAAGCGTTTTATATGCGCCTTAACGAAGACGGTAAAACCGTTGCAGCAATGGACGTCCTGGCTCCGGGAATCGGTGAAATCATCGGTGGTTCTCAGCGTGAAGAGCGTCTGGACGTACTGGATGCCCGTATGCTGGAAATGGGTCTGAACAAAGAAGATTACTGGTGGTATCGCGACCTGCGTCGCTACGGTACCGTTCCACATTCCGGCTTCGGTTTGGGCTTTGAGCGTTTGATCGCTTACGTGACCGGCGTGCAGAACGTCCGTGACGTTATTCCGTTCCCGCGTACCCCGCGTAACGCCACGTTCTAACCCTGCATTTTTGATACAAAAGCCAGCATTGCTGGCTTTTTTTGTCACCGCTTCACGTTTTGGGATCCCCCTCCCGCGTTTAACACAACCCTTCGCCTTCCCCCTTCCTGTTACGTAATATTTCATCGCAACATATTTGAACAAAAAATAATCAGCATTTTTATTGTGGATTAGCATTTTCTGATTAAATAGTACATTTTCTGACCATTTGCACGGCATTCCAGACGTCCAGAAATAGCTATCTGTAAACCATGAACTTTATGGCAGAACAGAGAAAAAAGGAGTTTATCTAAATTAAATATAAGAAAATCATATAAATAGAAATAGAAGTGGTGATTTTTAGCGCACGGACATCTGAAATTTGAAGTTGTTCACAAAGTTGCACAAAAATAACATTTTGTTACATACTTTTTCTTTTTGAAACCAAATCTTTATATTTGTAGCACTTTGACGGTAGCGAAACGATAGTTTGAATGGAAAGATGCCTGTCAGACACATAAAGACACCAAACTCTCATCAATAGTTCCGTAAATTTTTATTGACGGAAATTATTGGCGGCAGTGGCAGGTGTCATATAAAAACCGATGAGGGTAATAAATAATGATGAAGCGCAATATTCTGGCAGTGGTTATCCCTGCTCTGCTGGTAGCCGGGGCAGCTAACGCTGCAGAAATCTATAACAAAGATGGCAACAAAGTAGACCTGTACGGTAAAGCAGTAGGTCTGCACTATTTTTCCAAGCACAACGGTGACAATGCTTACGCACCTAATGGCGATCAGACTTACGCCCGTCTTGGTTTCAAAGGGGAAACTCAGATTAACGACCAACTGACCGGTTACGGCCAGTGGGAATACCAGTTCAGCGGCAATAACTCTGAAGGCGGTGATGATGCTCAGAATGGCAACAAAACCCGTCTGGCGTTTGCCGGTCTGAAATTTGGTGACGCAGGCTCCTTCGATTACGGTCGTAACTACGGCGTCGTTTACGATGCTCTGGGTTACACCGATATGCTGCCAGAATTCGGTGGTGACACTGCTGCTTCCGACCAGTTCTTCTCCCAGCGTAACGGCGGTCTCGCAACTTACCGTAACTCTAACTTCTTCGGTTTGGTTGAAGGCCTGAACTTCGCTGTTCAGTACCTGGGCAAAAACGAGCGTGATGACGTTCGTCGCTCTAACGGTGATGGCGTTGGCGGCTCTGTTAGCTACGAATTCGAAGGTTTTGGTATCGTAGGTGCGTATGGTGCAGCTGATCGTACCGATGCCCAGCAAAACCCACTTCTGCGCGGCCACGGCGACAAAGCTGAGCAGTGGGCGACCGGCTTGAAATACGATGCTAACAACATCTACCTGGCGGCGAACTACAGCGAAACCCGTAACGCAACCCGTATCGCTAACGGTTATGCTAACAAAACTGAAGACGTCCTGTTGGTTGCTCAGTACCAGTTCGACTTCGGCCTGCGTCCGTCCCTCGCCTATACCAAATCTAAAGGTAAGGACATCGAAGGAATCGGCGACGTAGATCTGGTGAACTACTTCGAAGTGGGTGCGACTTACTACTTCAACAAAAACATGTCCACCTATGTTGATTACATCATCAACCAGATCGATTCTGACAACAAACTGGGCGTAGGCTCTGACGACACCGTTGCAGTGGGTATCGTTTACCAGTTCTAATAGCAGACCTCTTTGTTAAATGCCTAAAAAACAGGACTTCGGTCCTGTTTTTTTATCTCTGCTAGCGGATTCTTGCGTCTTAAAAAAACACCTCGGCTTTTCGTCAGTAACGGTTGGCATTTTGTAAATCTACCGTTAACCTGATAGCGGACTTCCCTTCTGTAATCACTATGGAACCTCGTCATGTTTGAGAACATTACTGCCGCTCCTGCCGACCCCATTTTGGGTCTGGCTGATTTGTTTCGTGCCGATGACCGCCCAGGAAAAATAAACCTTGGGATCGGTGTATATAAAGATGAGACAGGCAAAACGCCGGTACTGACCAGCGTTAAAAAAGCCGAGCAATATATTCTGGAAAATGAAACCACCAAAAATTACCTTGGCATCGACGGTATTCCAGAGTTTGGTCGCTGCACTCAGGAATTACTGTTTGGTAAAGAAAGTTCGCTTATCAACGACAAACGTGCGCGTACAGCACAGACCCCTGGCGGCACTGGCGCACTGCGTGTGGCCGCTGATTTCCTGGCAAAAAACACCTCAGCTAAACGCGTATGGGTGAGCAATCCAAGCTGGCCAAACCATAAGAGCGTCTTTAACTCTGCCGGTCTGGAAGTTCGTGAATACAACTATTACGATGCCGCGAACCACTCATTAGACTTTGATGCGCTGCTGGCAAGCCTCAGCGAAGCGCAGGCTGGCGACGTGGTGTTATTCCACGGCTGCTGCCATAACCCAACCGGTATCGATCCTACGCTGGAGCAGTGGCAAACGCTGGCTCAGCTTTCTGTCGAAAAAGGTTGGTTGCCGCTGTTTGACTTCGCATACCAGGGCTTTGCCCGCGGTCTGGAAGAAGATGCTGAAGGTCTGCGCGCATTCGCTGCGCTGCACAAAGAGCTGATCGTCGCCAGCTCCTACTCCAAGAACTTTGGTCTGTACAATGAGCGCGTAGGCGCCTGTACGCTGGTTGCAGCCGATGCTGAAACCGTCGACCGCGCGTTTAGCCAGATGAAATCCGTCATTCGTGCCAACTATTCCAACCCACCAGCACACGGTGCGTCGGTTGTGGCAACCATCCTGAGCAACGATGCCCTGCGCGCTATCTGGGAGCAGGAACTGACTGATATGCGTCAACGCATCCAACGCATGCGTTTGCTGTTTGTGAATACGCTGCAAGAGAAAGGTGCGAACCGCGATTTCAGCTTTATCATCAAACAGAACGGCATGTTCTCATTCAGCGGCCTGACCAAAGAGCAGGTTCTGCGTCTGCGTGAAGAGTTTGGTGTCTATGCCGTCGCTTCCGGACGTGTGAACGTAGCAGGAATGACGCCAGATAACATGGCGCCGCTGTGCGAAGCGATTGTCGCAGTACTGTAATCTATCGCGTACTAAAAAGGCCGCAATAGCGGCCTTTTTCATTTATCTGCGGTGTTACCAGACTGGCATTTCATCCTGCAGGAACGGATTATGTAGCCGTTCGTTGCCCAACGTCGAAAGTGGGCCGTGACCCGGAATAAACGTCACGTCATCGCCCAACGGCAACAGTTTACGTTTAATCGAATCAATCAATTGACTATGATCTCCGCGAGGAAAATCGCTGCGCCCAACGCCGCCTTTGAAAATCACGTCACCAGAAATCAGTAGCTTCGATTGTTCATCAAAGAAGACCACATGTCCCGGCGTGTGGCCCGGGCAATGCAGTATCTGCAACGTCACGTTACCCACGCTTACCCGGTCGCCTTCATTCAACCAGCGATCGGGCGTCAGCGGCTCACAATCGCCCAAGCCAAACATGCGACTCTGAGCAGGAAGTCCTTGTAACCAGAACTCATCTTCTTTTTCCGGACCAATAACCGGTACACCATAATGCTGTGCCAGTTCAGCCGCAGCACCTACGTGATCAAGATGACCATGGGTGAGCAGGATCTGCATTAGCGTCAGGCCACTGGCATCGACTTCCTGTTTGATTTTCTCAGCATCGCCGCCGGGATCGACCAGCGCAGCCAGACGGGTTTGCTCACACCAGATTAACGAGCAGTTCTGGGCGAATGCAGTGACCGGAATAATACGATAGTTCATACGGCTCCTGTTTCATTAAGCTTATGGATCACCAATGACGCGCCGGTCCGGTGTCAATATGCACAAAGTTACTGCGTGGGTAGTATCCTACACCACCTGCGCGCATAGATAACGCAGCTTTGCGAATATTACTTAATGCGATACCTTCAATATGGAAATCCATGGCCTGCCCTTTCGTGTGGTAGCTTTTCTTTGCCACACCGCGGCTGTGCGCACGTAATTCATTATTGGTATCAATAGAGCGGTAACCAGAAATAAGCTGTACGGGTTTACGCGTGCCCAACAGGCCCTGCAGACGGAAGAGTTGATCGAACAATCCCGGATCGATGGATTTCACTTTATTCGCACGAAAATCACGGAAAAAGTGATTAAGTTTAGCTAATTCGTCCTGAATATAGCCCCTGCCATCAAAAAACTCTGCTTTTATTGACTCACCGGTATGCAGGTTATTCAGAGTCAAAATGCGCGGACGTGGGGTAGAGAGTGTAGCAAACGCAGGCGTAGGCAGGATGGCAGCGCCGAGGGCAATACCACCAAGCGCCAGCAGTTTGCGGCGATTAGCGTCAAATTTGTCCATGGTTTTAAGGTCTACAAGGTCAATGTTATCGTATGTATGCTCTAGCGCACGCGGGAAACCTTATCTGGCTAAGTAGTCCACGTCAAGGCTCCCAACCCCAGGAAATACGGGGCTTGCAGCCATTTCGCCCCGTTTCCAGCATAACTTACGACAATTATTTTCCTCGAACTGCTTCATTTATCTGATTAATTGTTCAGCTTTTGACACAATTTGTGCACTGGATCGCGCTGTCTGATCGTAATTGTAAATATCTGTACGATACTGCGTGCGACCATCCGGGCCAACAAATGCGGTCAGATAGTAGAGGTTGACGGGGATATTCTGGCGAATATTCACGTACCTTGTATCCCCTTGCTTCAGGGCATCCGAGATGCGCGTATCATTCCACCCCGCATCCTGTAGCAGCATATTCGCCAGCTCAGATGCCTTGTTCACGCGCACGCAGCCGGAGCTTAACGCCCGCGAATCCTTCTGGAACAGAGTGTGGTTCGGCGTATCGTGCAGATAAATAGCATCCGAACTCGGCATATTGAATTTATAGCGTCCGAGCGAGTTACGCGCTCCCGGAGCCTGCTGGAAGCGGAACGGCAGATTGGAGGCGGTGATGGTGGCCCAGTCAACCTGCCACGGATCTATCGTCTCTTTGCTGTTCCAGCCGCGCATTACGGTATAGCCGTGACGCTCAAGATACCCCGGATCATTCCAAACCTTAGGCAGAATATCCTTCCGGGCCAGCGTCGGCGGCACGTTCCACGGCGGGTTAACGACCACGTTATTCAGCGCACTGCTCATCATCGGCGTTTTACGATCGGGACGTCCGACGATAACGCGCGAGGCCAGCACCTGATTGCCGTTTTGATAATACACCAGCGAGTAGGCAGGAATATTCACCATAATACCGGTAGACAGCGTACCCGGCAGCAGGCGCAAGCGCTGAATATTTAACGCCAGTACGCCCGCACGTTGAGCGGGCGTCACGTTCAGCCAGTCACGCGTGGCAGGGCCAATCGCGCCATCGGCCCCAAGCCCCTGCCACGTCTGAAATCGCTTAACCGCGTCAACAAGTTCACGATCGTAAGCGCTACGGCCTTCTTTGGCAGCCGTACTGACAACAGATTCCAGCATCCCGGTGCGGCGCAAAATTTCACGCAGCGCAGGGATGTCGTTACTCCACTCCCCCGGACGCAGCGTCGCGGTACTGGTCAGTTGCGGCCAGGGCCGCGTATCGCCCACCAGCTTGAGCAGCGATTCATGCATTGCTGCGTACTGCGGATGTTGCGGTGCCAGGCTGGCGACAAACGAAGTCAGTTGACCGTTATCCAGCGCGACTTGCCATTGGTTGATCACGGAAATCGGCGGCGTCGTCAGCGCATAGGGCTTATCGCTATAGAGCCAGCGATTGCCTTTGACGGGGATGTTGGCAATAAAGTGCAGATACCCCATCATCGCATCTGAGAGCACGATATCTCGCGCCTGACCGGTTACTGCTGGGTCAGTCAGTAAAGCGACCCAGGTGGTGAACTGCGGCTGAAAGCCGGCAATCGCCACTTCAGCTAACTGTTGCTGAAAGGCTTTTACCGCATCACGATTTTCCCACATCGGTTTCATTTCGCGTGCGGCATACAGCAGTTCCAGTTGGCTCATATAAACCGGTGTGAAGCCCGCTGGAAGTTGAGATTGTAATTCGGCGCGGGCTTTATCAACTGACACGCCCTCGGGCAGCGGTTGGATACCTGCCATGATAGCCGTCGCGGAAGATTGAGCCTGCGGCTGCGATAACGCTGTTGGCTGTTCACTGACGGTCGCTGAGCTATCGCCTGGGATCATTTCAGGCTCATCGGCCTGCGCATTGAACAGTGGAGCGAATGTTACGGCCAGGCACAAACTAATTGCCGACAGCCGACGACCACACATTTTATTAAGCAACATCCCTTGCCCCCTGTTTTTTATCATACTTTGAGTAGCCAGGCCGTATGTCTTCCCCTTATTTTGGCGGGGCCGAACCTGTAAAACGCCAATACAAGCTGAAGTATGACGAGCAAGCCTGTGACGCGTTAGGCTTACCTTTAGTATATAAACATGAAAAAATTTTTGCCTAACCTAATGTAAAGAAGTTTAAAGAAATTACACCAGTTATTGAGAATTTTCGGAAGAAAAGAAGGCGGCCATTTAGCCGCCTTTTATTTAGCTTGCCTGCGAGGAGGCATCTTCGGTGCCAGGCAGCGGCTCAGGTAACTGAGGCGCAAACCCGCGCAGACCTACCACGTGAACGTGTTCGGTGTTCTGGAAGACTTTACGCACCAGTTTGTAGGTGGTGCCTTTCTCCGGACTAATGTTTTCTGGGGCTGCGATAATCAGCTGCATTTGCAGACGCTCGCACAGTTCAAACAGAGTCGCGATAGAGCGTGCATCAAGTCGCGCAGCTTCATCCAGGAACAGCAGACGGCAAGGAGAAATATCTTTCCCGCGCAGTCTACGCCCTTCGTCTTCCCAGCTTTGCACAACCATCACCAGAATAGACATCCCGGTCCCGATCGCTTCACCGGTTGACAGCGCGCCAGATTCAGCACGCAGCCAGCCGTCAGAGCCACGGTTAACTTCAACTTCCATTTCCAGATAGTTACGGTAATCCAGCAGTTCTTCACCGATGGTTTGCGGCGTACGTTGCCCCATATCAATCTGCGGATTCAGACGCTGATACAACTTCGCCAGCGCTTCAGAGAAGGTCAGACGATTGCTGTTAAACAGATCCTGGTGCTGCTCATGCTGTTCGGAAAGTACGTCCAGCAAGGTAGCATGCGTCTCGCGTACGTTGACGTTCAGACGAACGCTGTTTACCTGGCCAAACGACACGCTTTGCAGCCCCTGGTTCAGCATGCGAATACGGTTCTGTTCGCGCTGAATGGTCTTACGAATGATATTCGCCACGCTGCGAGAGCTGATCGCCAGTTTCTGTTCGCGAGACGTTAATTCTTCCGTCAGACGGCTCAGCTCAATCTCCATCTGTTCGATCGCTTCAACCGGATCGTCGGTACGGATGATATCCTGGCGAATACGTTCACGCAGATGCTGATAAACCGCGACAAAGAACTGAATTTTACGCTCTGGGCGTTTTGGATCTTCAGACATGCGCAGTACATCGCGCAGGTGTTCGTTATCCGCAACCGCCAGGCGCAGCGCACCAAGCGCCTTATCCGACATCGAGCGCAGTTCATCACCGGAAAGATACGCCAGCTCACGACGGTGCAGGCGGCGTTCAACGCCGTTATCTTTCACCATCCGCATCACCGCACACCATCCGGCTTTCGCGGTAACCACCTGCTCGCGCATCTCAAAATAATCACGTTCCAGCTTGCGCAGCCTGCGGGTCAGGTTTTCCATCTCCGCTTCGCAGAAGGTCAACGCTTTTTCCAGTTGGTTACGGCGCGCACGGTTGTTGCTGAGCTGCGCATGCAGTTCATCACGACGAATACGCGCGCGCTCTTCTGCACCGCTGTCCGCACGAACGCCAATATCCTGCAGTTCACGTTGTAAATCGTTAAGCAGCTCTTTTTTGGTGTCATAGGAGCTTTTCAGCGACGCCATGACCTGGTTGTACTGGCTTAACTGTGCGGCGTGACTGCGTAGCGCTTCACGGGCGCGGGTACGTTCAGCTTCCGCCAGTTCCAGGCGCTCACGCAGTTTTTCGTTCAGATCGCTGTTGCCGCTAAGCATTTCAGCAGAGTCGGAATAGCTAAAGTGCGCCCGGCGCTGCACCACTTCGGTCAGAGCAAAAGCTTGCTGACGCGCATCGCGCTGCATCTGCTGGGAATACGCGTAGTCTTCCTTCAGTTGTTCAAACTGCTCAGGGTCATTTTGCAGGACCGAAACAATCGGTTCCAGTTTGGCTAACTGGTTGCCATGTTGCTGCACAAAACGCGCCGCTTCCTGCGCTTCATCCAGGCGCTCACGAATTTCGTCCACGCGATCGGCCAGCGTGTCATCCGCCAGCAGATTCAAACGCGGGAGAAGGCGGTTAAGAGCGGAGACCCCCTCTTTCGCCTGCTCAAACTGCATACGGCTTTGCTGATTATCATTTTCATGATTGCTCAGCGCCCGTTCCAGTTCAACGCGACGGCCATTCAGTTGGCGAATTTCCGCTTCCGGATCGGCTTCAAACGCCACCGACAAATGACTGCCAATGAAACGACTGAACGCCTGATGCAGACGCTGGGTTTTCTGGACGTCAAAGGAGAGCGTTGCGAAACGTTCAGACAGCCCTTCACGCTCAGCATGCAGGGTTTCGATACGGCTTTCGCGCGCTGCACGGCCAAAAATCGGCACCGTTGGGAAGCGGGAATAACGCCACTGACGCTCGGCGGTTTTCACCACTACCGCTTTTTCCAGCTCGTCAACGCTGAAAACGCTGTCATCAAACGACTGCGGATCCCCTTCGATGAAATAGAGATCTTCCGGACAATCCGTCAGCCCTTCAAGCTGCTCGGTAATCAGCGACAGATCCGGCACCACGATGGCATGACGCGAAGGACCGTACAGCGCAGAGAAGTACGGCGCATCTTCAAGGCTAACGTCGTCATAGATTTCTGACAGCAGAACGCCACCGAAGCGCTCCGCCAGCGCGTTCAGACGCTGATCTTCCGCCCCGCCCGGCTGACTTAAACGTTCAATTTCTTCATCAACTGCATTTTTGCGCGCACCGACTTCATCACGCTCAACAATGGCTTCACGCTCGCGCTCCAGCAGTTGTTGCAGATACTCAGTCACGTCCTGGCTTGAGGTAAACTCTTCGCCACACTGCTCGCGAAGCTGATTCAGGCTATTCTGCGCGGCCAGCCAGACAGGCGCACGTTTCATCAGATGCTGGATACGAGACTGCAGCTGTTCCTGCTCCTGACGCAACGTCATACGCTGTTCGCTGGCAGAAGAGACGCTGTCCGACAAGGCGGCGATGCGTGCTTCCAGTTCCTGGTGCAGCGCTTCCAGCTCATCGATATCGAACTGTTTACCCTGACGCTTGCAGAATTCAGCCAGCAGACGCTCGGCATCTTGCTGTTCGCGCAGACGCTGCTCCAGTTCGCTGAGTCGCATACGCAACGGCTGAACCTGTTCCGCCAGGTGGCGCTGTTCAACGCCTTCCCGCAGCAGTTCACGCGCCACGCTCCAGGCTTCACCACGCGCCAGCGGGCCATTGATAGCCGCCACCAGCTGATAAGCCTGTTCGAACTGGCTGTGCGCGGTTTGCGCCACGCTCATTTTTTGTTCCAGCGTCAGCAGTTTTTCAGTGGCTTCCTGCTCTTTAGCCTGGAAGGTTTCCAGCCATTCAGCAGCGCTGTCGGCGGTCAGATCCGGTAAGTGACAGAGCTCTTTCGCCCGATTCAGCGCCTGGATCGCCTGGGTATATTGGATGGCTCGCGTTTGCTGGACGTCCAGCGCTTGCTGATAATCGGCAAGCTGGCTTTTCAGCTCATCCACTTCCAGTTCCGCGGCTTCTGCGCGGGCTTCGTTTTCATCCTGGCGGTCAACGGCTTCCGCGACCACCTCATTTTGTTCTTCGAGACGGACCTGCAGTTCTTCAAGATCCGCTTCGTAGCGTTCAATTTTTTCCTGCTGACGCAGCGCGGTTTGCACCAGATTCAGGTGATCGCTCGCGGCCTGGTAATCAGCCTCCAGATCGCCTTCCGCGCCGTTATGCTCGCCCAGTTCGCGCGCCATATCCACGTGCTTATACTGCTCCGCGGCCAGCTGCTTGCGTGAAGTATGCAGCTCACGACGATATTCCAGCGCTTTATCAAGATGGATACGACGTTCGTTGGCGTGACGCATATAATCCGCGGCCACATAGTTGGTCGCTTCGCTGATCAAATGCTTAAACAGATCGCGGTCAGACTGAGTTACGCGAATCGCTTCCAGCGTCATGCGGTTTTCACGCAGCGCAGCTTCCATATCCTGGAAGGCTTTACGTACGCCGCTGTTTTCCGGCAGCAGGTAGTCACGCAGTGAACGGGTAATGGCACTGGAGATCCCACCGTACAGCGAGGCTTCAATCAGACGATAGAATTTACTACGGTCAGACGCGGAACGCAGACGACGGGCGATGATGCCCAGATCGAACATCAGTGAGTGATAATCGGTGATTGAGTTGAACTGTTTAAACTGCACGCCTTCCATCTCATCAAGCTTCTCTTTCAGCTCAGAGAGGGACAGCACGCGCGCCTGGCGTTCATTCAGCGTTTCCGTCACCAGTTGGGTTGGCTGCACCGACATCGGCAGTCCCTGAATGGCAAACGGTTTGATATCCACTTTACGATCGCGACCGGCAACCTGTTGCAGACGCACCCCCACGACCACGCGCTGATGGCGCGAGTTGAGGACGTCGAGCATTGAGTAACAGACGCCCGCTTTCAACTTACCGTGCAGGCCCTTATCACGTGAACCACTGGTTGCACCGGCTTCGGTGGTGTTACGGAAATGCAGCAGGGTTAAGTCCGGGATGAGCGCTGTAACAAATGCCGCCATGGTGGTGGACTTACCCGCACCGTTACCGCCGGACAGCGTGGTAACCAGTTCATCAAGGTCGAATGTACGGGCAAAAAAACCATTCCAGTTAATCAGCGTAAGTGAGCGAAATTTACCGCGTTCAATCATTATTCTTCTTCTCCACTGTCCGGCTGATTCTCTTCGGGCTCATCGTTGAGCTGCAGGCGGTTCTCGACCGGCATCGCTTCGCCATCACGAATTAAGCGACGCTGCGCTTCGCGCGGATCGTCACCGCTGCGCACGTCCGCGCCAAAGCGGAAGACTGATTCCGTAATACGGAATTTGCTGCTGTCGTGACCCATAAACCACACCATGCCTAAACGGCGCAGACGGTTTAGCGAAGAACGAACTTTTTCCTGTAGCTTCTGGCGATCAACATCCGAACCGGTTGAACGATTGTTCACCAGTTTCAGCAGCTTCGCTTCATCAGCCAGCGTTAGCAGCTCGTCGTACAACTCTTGCTGGGTAAAAATCCCTTCATTCGCCAGGCGTTCCGGGCTGAGATAGAGATAGCAAAGAATTTTACCGACCATCATGTCCAGTTCAGACAGGACCGAACGGGGGATGAGCGTCGTTGAACGCGGGCGAAGGTAGAAGAACCCTTCCGGCGCACGGATCAATTCCACGTTATAGCGGCTGTAAAACTCTTCAAAATATTCCTGAAAATCCATCAGGAAGGCATGATTATCCAGTTCATCCAGACCGATATGGCGGCCCGAACGTAAGGCGCTGTCCAGCGCCGGAAATAACGGATTCGCCAGCGCCTGCGCCAGCTTTACCGGCATCACTTGTTCAATATTTGTCAATGACATGCGCCTGTACCTTGGCTCCGTAATCATTAATCGGCTGCCATTTGGCTGGCAGTCCGGTGAAGTCTGCTTGCGCTACGCCAAGGCGTACCGCCTGATCGATAACTATGCGCGCGACGTCGAAATGACGCGCACGTGGGTATTGCGCCAGATACTCGCGCACGACCAAACCGAGATCCAGTGGTGTTTGTCTGGATTTGTAGATAGCTAGCTGTTCTTCGATGATCGCCGCCAACTGTTCACGGATCTCGTTAAATTCTTCATATTCCAGATCTTCCGGAAGCTCGCCGGTGACCTCTTCGTCACGCAGCACCATCTCTTCGTCACGCATATCCAGCAGACGATCGGCGTTGGCATAGGTTAGCGCCCACGGATCGTCAAAGTATGTCTGCACGGACTGGCGCAAACGCTGGGCAAAGACGCGGTTTTTATCCATATCGATCGCGGTACGGATAAACTTATGCACGTGACGATCGTAGCCGATCCATAAATCAATGGACTGCTGACCCCAACTGATAATGCGGTCGAGCTTACTTTGTAAGTCAAACACCAACCGATCGACGAAATGCAAATCGTCATGCGTCATCGTGGCGTCCTGGATGTGTAACAGGTGAGCCTGTAGCTTATCCCCCGCCGCTTCCAGCGTATCCTGCAGTTCACGCAGCGTACCAGACGTTTCAGAGAGCAGCAGTTCACAGCTGGAGATCGCCGCCCGCCAGTCTTTATTAAGCAACTGTGCGATGTCGTCTTTTACCTGCTGTTGCTGTTCATCCATGATGCGCTGGGTCAGATCGATACTGTCGAAAATCTCCGCCACCGAGTATTTCAATGGCGCGTAGACGTTGCGATGCCAGTGGAACTCATCGCCACCTTCCGCTGCCGCATCCGCCGCGCGCTTTAGTTCACCTGCAACAATCGACAGCTGCATTGAAAGACGCAGCGTAGAGAATTCACGCTGACGAATGTAGTAATCCGTGATGCCAATTCCCAATGGCGTTAAACGATATATAGCGTTGCCTTCCGCCTGCTCGCTGGTAAAGCGGTTCAGCAGACGTTGACGCACCATATCGTTGATCGCGTTGTTGGCGCGTACGCCGATGGTTTCGCTGGTTTGCTCAAACGCATCACTCACATGGCGGAACGCATCCACCAGCTCACCTTCACTCATCTCGCCGTCAAGTCGCTCACCGTTTAAGGTCGCGACCGCCAGCAGGAACGAAAGTCTGTCTACCGGCAGAGAGATGGAGAAGTCATTTTTTCTGGCCCAGGCAACCAGTTCGGGGACTGTCTGGGAAAATTCACTCATAAATTATCCTTGCATCTGCGGCTCGGGCCGAACTTTTAATCGCGGTGACATGAATATAGCGCCCAAGGCTGATATACGGTTCCTGGCGGCAATAGCGCGTTTCTAACTCAAGTAACATTTCAAAGTCGTCATGCTGTTTATGTTTATCTCGCAGATAATCATGAAACACACGGACGCCCGTTTTACCGGTTATCTGCCAACCGATCTCGTCCAGCCACTGGTAGACCTGCCCCGGATCGCGTGGGTAGTCCGGTGAAAGCGTGCGTTTTTTACGTTTCGGCATCCCCACCTGCACATAGTCAAAGTTCCCTGCGACCATGTTATGCATCAACAGACCGTTAGCATTGTAGAACATTAACGACAGCGCGCCGCCAGGACGCAATACTGACCACAGAGTCTGCAACACGTTGACCGGATCTGTCACCCACTCCAGCACAGCATGAAACAATATCAGATCAACCGGGCTTTCCAAATGCGAAGCAACATCCTGAGCGGCGCATTGTATAAAATGCATGTTCCCGCTCACACCTTTTGCCTCTGCCGCCTGTTGCGCTCGGGCGATCATCTCGCCAGACAGATCGCATAATGTGACGAAATGTCCTCGTTCCGCCATTTTGATGGCCGTTTGCCCTTCACCACCACCGGCATCCAGAATGTGCAGTTTTTGCTCACCGAACGTTTCCAGTAATCGATCCAGATCCTGCCAAAGGATAGCCTGTCTTAATTGACCTTTGGTGGTGCCGTAAATGTTACGGGAAAACTTCTCTGCAATGTCATCAAAATTGCGATCCCGCATCGGGCTCTCCGCATACTGGCTTTAGGGTGACTAAGTAAAACCGCTATTTTGTCACACCCACGCCGAGAATGAACCTTCCTGGTGTAATATCCCTGCAGATCCCCTGCTGTATGGTTAAAAAAGGAACCAAAAAGGATGCTTTTTACGCTGAAGAAAGTGATTGGCGGTATGATGCTGCCGCTGCCACTGATGCTAATTATGATGGGTATTGGCCTGGCGCTGGTCTGGTTCAGTCGCTTTCAAAAAACAGGGAAAGTGTGTATTAGCCTGAGTTGGCTGGCACTGTTACTCCTTAGTTTACAGCCCGTCGCCGACAGACTGTTGAAACCGATTGAGGACAGTTATCCAACGTGGCAAGGTTCGCAAAAAGTAGAATATATTGTGGTGCTGGGCGGAGGGTATACCTGGAATCCGCAGTGGGCGCCGAGTTCAAATCTGATCAGCAACAGCCTTCCACGTCTGAATGAAGGTATTCGCCTATGGCGCGCAAACCCGGGATCGAAGCTCATCTTTACCGGCGCTGCTGCAAAGACGAATAACGTCAGTACCGCAGAAGCTGGCGCCCGCGTAGCGCAGTCGCTGGGGGTGCCAGCCGATGAAATCATCACCCTGGATCACCCCAAAGATACCGAAGAAGAAGCCGCAGCGGTAAAGAAAGCCATCGGCAATGCGCCGTTCCTGCTGGTAACCTCTGCCTCCCACTTACCGCGGGCGATGATCTTCTTCCAGCAGGCCGGCTTGCATCCGCTGCCAGCGCCAGCCAATCAGTTAGCAATTGATTCACCGCTTAATCCGTGGGAGCGCGCTATACCTTCACCCGTCTGGTTGATGCACAGCGATCGCGCTGGTTACGAAACCCTGGGACGCATCTGGCAGTGGCTGAAAGGATCGGAACATTGACAGGAATGTTGCCTGATAAGATGTTCACATGTTTATCATGCGAGCCACGGCAGCAATGATTTCGTTGCCAGGTCAAAGTTGGAACGATTAAAGCGTCCGGTGTTGACCAATTGCGTCACTTCATCCCATAACACATACAACCAGCGCCGCCAGATGAATGACTCCGCCACTGGCGCGCGCTGCAGGTATTGCCAAAGCAGGCTTTCCGCCAGCGCATTATCCATCAAGCGGAACAGTTCATATTCCCTTGGCGCCCACAGCATCAACCCCGGTCCCACCATAGCCAGAAGCTGATCGCTACGGGCGTCTTTGAGCATGCTACGTAAACTGAAATTACCGTGGATCAGCACGCAGTTATCATTGAATCCTGCAAATAAGGTAGGTAAGCACTCACGGGTGCGAAACAGGATCCGCTTGTCCTGCATCGTTAGCCCGGTATTGTTGAACTGATTTAACGTGGTCCACAGCACCTCAACCCGCTGACGATACCAGGATGGCCAGATATTCTCTTGCGTGTTATCCACCATTCCCACGCAGCCAGCACTATCCTGCCGATGCCATGACAGCAGACCTTCTACGATCTGATCTTTTAAATGTTCCCAGCGTTCGGGCGTTCGGGCAGGCGCTTCCACCGGCACCCCACGTAAACGCTCAAGCAGTAGCACATCAGGACCGGGATGTTCCTCGTGGGTTAAGACCCCATAAATGACGGGCATACGCACCGTACCACTGCGCGCCAGCATGGAGGTTTTCCATGCCAACTGCTGCGCCATACCCGGCGTGGTGAAACTTCTCGCCATCAGTGGCATCGGATTTCCCTGGCTGTCGTACAGTGACCACAGGGCCGTATCCACTTTTTCATTCACGCATTCTATACGACTGAGTTTTTCACCCAACAGATGACTGAGTTCGGCACGCAACTGTTCCATTTCGGATTGCCCTCATAAATGCTACTGCTTTCATAATGAGCGTCGTGCAGACAGATGTCACCCGGATGAGATCAATTGATGAAAAGAAAAGTGGCGGGAAAGCGTAACGATATGACACTCCTCCCAAAAATTCGCGTCATCAGGGGGAGTGTCGTGAGAAAAACTAACGCATTTCGGCGCGAACGCGCTCAAGATCTTCGGCAGTGTCTACGCCGGTACCGGGTACTTCTTTGGCGACGGCAACATGAATTTTTTCGCCGTACCACAGCACACGTAGTTGCTCCAGCATTTCAATATGCTCAAGCGGGCTGGGCTGCCAGTTAACATAACGGCGGATAAAACCGGCGCGATAGCCGTAAATACCCAGATGTCGCAAGAAGGTGTCACCCACCGTTTCCAGGCTTTTAGCGAAACGGTCGCGATCCCACGGAATGGTCGCGCGTGAAAAATAGAGCGCATAACCTTCGGCGTCCAGAACGACTTTCACCGCATTCGGATTAAATGCCTCTTCCGCACTGTGAATCGGGGCAGCAAGGGTCGCCATACCGACCTGGCGCTGTGCCAGATTCTCAGCGACCTGGCGAATAATGACCGCCGGGATCATCGGCTCATCACCCTGTACGTTCACAATAACGGTATCATCGCTAAAGCCACATTTCTCGACGACTTCCGCCAGACGCTCCGTACCGGACTGGTGATCGGCGCGGGTCATGCATACTTCACCCCCCACCGCTTCTACCGCGCGAGCGACATCTTGGTGATCGGTCGCAACGATAATACGTTCAGCGCCAGATTCACGCGCACGCTCCAGCACATGCACGATCATCGGCTTGCCATTGATATCCAGCAGCGGCTTGCCCGGCAAACGTGTGGACGCATAACGCGCAGGAATAATGACCACAAAACTCATGATTTACTCTCATCAGTAGTCAGAACGCGAGCTTCGGTTTCCAGTAACACGGGAATGCCATCACGCAGTGGGAAAGCAAGGCTATCCAGTTTACAAATCAGTTCCTGTTTTTCCTGGTTAAACCAGAGTTTGCCATTGCATACCGGGCAGGCAATGATTTCAAGCAGACGATGATCCATAGTTCCTCCAGATGGACCGGATTGTGAATCCGTAAATATTAACATAATCGCTTACCGTGCTGGGTCTATTTCCCAACCATGGCGTGCATCAGCAAATAAACCTTCAGGATAGCGTCCCAGCGTCACACGTGTTGCCTGCTGCCAGCGGGCAAAATCATCAATCGCCTGAAACAATCCTTTTTGCAGAGTACCCCCAGGTTTGACGCCATCCTGTAACCACAGCGAAATCACTTCCAGTACGCCCGTTTTGCGGTGCATTTTGGCATCCATCCGCCCAACTAACTGCCCGCGATGCAGCAGCGGCAGGACAAAATAACCATACTGACGTTTCGGTGCTGGCATGTAACATTCCAGCCGATAGCTAAAATCGAATAGCTGCTCTGCCCGTTTACGATCCCAGACCACCGGATCAAAGGGTGATAATACTGCGCTATGCGTTGCCGTTAATTTACCCGTCAATGCCTGCTCCAGCAGCGGCTGAAGGTGGCTATGCAGCCACAGGGTTCCTAACCCTTCGACATCAACAGGAATAATCTGTTGCTGCTGTGCACGTACGTTGCACCAGTTTTTTAGCGCCGGACGCTTCAGGCGATAGTAGTCTGCCAGCCATTGTTCGCGAAAAATCCCCAGACTGCGGGCGCTGTTATCCAGCATGAGGTTTTCAGCTTCTTCCTGTGAAAGCCGGTCGCGTTCATCATCCCAGTGCGGCATGACGCGATGGGTTAAATCATACACTCGCTGGAAATTACGTCGTTCCACCACCATCACTTTCCCGGCGGTGAACAGGCCTTCAAGATGACGCTTATGCGGTTTCCATGCCCACCAGCCGCTGGCCCCCTTGTGCAGATGCTCAAAATCAGCAGAGCGGACTGGTCCGTTATGCTGGATGTGCTGGAGCAGTTGCTCAATCTCATGAGCATGTTCTTTCATCCACTCCGCTTTATATTTCCAGCCCATTTTCTCCGGGGCCAGCATGCGGTGACGTATCAGCATAAAGTCGCTACGCGGCAAAAAGCAGGCCTCGTGCGCCCAGTATTCCATCAGTTCGCCCCGCTGCAATGCGTCATCCAGCCACTGGGGCGAATAATCACCCAAACGACTAAACAGCACCAGGTAAGGGCTGCGCGCCACAATATTGATGGTATCGATTTGCAATAACGACATGCGCGAAATGGCAGCAAGAATATCTGCTGGGGTTGCCCGACGGCGTGTTTTTTTCAGCAGCCCTTGAGCGGCAAGGTGAAGATGACGGGCATCCGTCAAAGAAAGACGCGGCAACGACATTTATGGCCTCATAAATGATTCGCTGCCGCAGCGTGAATCAGTTAGCGAGTCAGCGAGATTAAGCTATCCAGCAACATATCAGGCCGATCGCCTGACAAATGAGCATTAACAGGTAAATACCACCAGTTTTCATCGGCAAATGCACGGCACTTAACCGCATCTTTTTCCGTCATCACCAGCGTTTGCCCGGCGTCTGCAAACGCACTGACGTCACTGTAGGTCAGAGACTGATGGTCTGCCAGCGCAATACTTTTTTGCACGCTGGCACCGCATGCTTCCAGCGTGGCAAAAAAACGCGGTGGATGGCCAATGCCCGCCATGGCGACAATATTGGACAGCTGCGACACATCGCGGCGTTCACCCGTACGTAAATTAACGGCCAGCCCCGGTTCAAGTCGCATAGGGATTTCCCCTGGCTGCGCAACGCCACCGTTAACGATAGTCGCATCCACCGATTTAAGCCGGCCTGCGCGTTCCCGCATGGGACCCGCGGGAAGCCACCAGCCATTGCCAAACCGACGTTCTCCGTCAATAACCACGATTTCAACATCTCGCGCCAGACGGTAGTGCTGTAGCCCATCGTCCGTCACGATAATCTGCACATCGTGTTGGGCCAAAATGGCTTTGACCGCATCCGATCTTACCGGGGATACCGCTACGGGCACGCCGGTACGTTGGGCGATCAGCACAGGTTCATCACCCGCTTCTGCCGTAGTGGTATCTGCGGTCAGTAACAGCGGGTAAGCAGCCGCTTTCCCGCCATAACCACGCGACACCACGCCCACGCGAATCCCACGTTGACGCAGTTGTTCAACCAGCCAAATCACCACCGGTGTTTTGCCATTGCCACCCGCGGTCAGGTTTCCGACCACCACAACCGGGACTGGTGCACGCCACGCGCGTTTAATCCCAAGCTTGTAACATAAGCGGATCCCCCCGCTCACCAGGCCATACAGCCAGGAGAGCGGGAGTAACAGTCGCCACAGCGGCGACTCACCAGACCAGATTCGAGCGATCATTGACCGAATTGCATTTTGTGTAATTGTGCATACACCCCACGCTGCTCAATCAGCTCGCTATGGGTTCCGCGCTCAACAATAATACCGTCTTCCACCACGATGATTTCATCCGCCTGTTCAATGGTAGAAAGGCGGTGAGCAATCACCAGGGAGGTACGGTTTTTCTGAAGCTCATCCAGAGCAGCCTGAATTGCGCGTTCAGACTCGGTATCGAGTGCCGACGTTGCTTCATCAAGGATCAGAATCGGACTGTCACGCAACAAGGCGCGGGCAATAGCGATACGCTGGCGCTGACCACCAGATAGCAGGACGCCGTTTTCGCCAATCACCGTATCCAGGCCATTGTCCATCTTATTGATGAAATCCATGGCGTAAGCCATTTTCGCCGCTTTTTCGATCTGCTCACGGCTGTACAAATCGGTACGCGCGTAGGCGATGTTGTTGGCAACCGTATCGTTAAACAGGTGCACATTCTGCGAAACCAACGCGACCTGATCGCGCAGGGATGCCAGGGTATATTCACGTAGATCGTGTCCGTCCATCAGAATCTGCCCTTCATCAATATCATAGAAGCGCGTGATCAAGCTGGCGATAGTGGATTTCCCGGAACCCGAACGGCCAACCAGGGCAACGGTTTTCCCCGCTGGGATACTCAGGTTGATGTTGCGCAGCGCAGGTACTTCACGTCCCGGATAGGTGAATGTCACGTTGCGGAATTCGAGATTGCCGGTAGCGCGTTCGATTTCGCGTGTACCTTCATCTTTTTCCTGCTCGCTATCCAGAATCGTAAATAAGGTCTGGCAGGCCGCCATACCGCGCTGGAACTGCGCGTTGACGTTGGTCAGCGATTTCAACGGACGCATCAGCGCGATCATTGACGAGAAGACAACCGTAATTGTCCCTGCAGTCAGGTTTTCCATTACGCTTGGGAAGCTGGCTGCATACAACACGAAGGCCAGAGCCAGAGACGCAATCAGCTGGATGATAGGATCGGAGATAGAAGAGGCGGAAACCATCTTCATGCCCTGCAAACGCATCTTATTGCTGACTTTATCAAAGCGCTTAGTTTCGACTTCCTGACCACCAAAAATCAGAACTTCTTTGTGGCCTTTCAGCATCTGCTCCGCACTGGTCGTAACCTGACCCATGGTGTTTTGCATATTTTTACTGATGCTACGAAAACGCTTGGAAACTATACGAATCGCCACTGAAACAATTGGCGCCAGTACAATCAGGATCAATGACAGCTGCCAGCTGTAATAGAACATCATGATAAACAGGCCAATAATTGAAGCCCCTTCACGTACCACGGTGATCAGCGCGCCGGAGGACGATGATGCGACCTGCTCTGAATCATAGGTAATACGTGACAACAGCGTACCTGTAGACTGTTTATCAAAAAAGGAGACCGGCATGCCCATCATATGACCAAACAGGCGGCGACGCATGGTCATGACCACTTTGCCTGATACCCATGAGATGCAGTAGCTGGAGACATAGCTGGTGAATCCGCGAAGAACCATTAGTCCAATGACCACCAGCGGCATCCACAGCAGCACCGAGCGATCCGTTTTACCAAAACCATCATCCAGTAATGGCTTAAGGAGCGATAGCATGAAGGTATCGCTGGCCGCGTTCAGGATTAACGCTATACCCGCCACGATCAGACCCGATTTAAAAGGCGCTATGGTTGGCCATAGTCGGCGAAACGTCTGCCACGTAGAGAGATCTTTATCGTTATGCATTCAAAAAACCAGCATTTGTTAGAATAGCCGCATATTCTACCCGTTATCCTCCGACACGCCAAACCACTGATGATACCAACGAGGTAAAATCTGATCCCGCAAGCTGTTTATTCGCCAGTTTTTTTGATAAAAATCCAGCGTAATCTGCCCCTGGTGTGGTGTATCCAGCCATTGATAATTTTGTTGCCGATAACGTTGCTTCACTTTCCTGGACGGGAGACACCAGGCATTGTAACGGGATGCGGAGGCTAGCGCGGCCTGCCCGCCGACCCGCTGAATCAGCGCCTGCGATGATGAGGTATTGCTACCATGATGTGGAACCTGTATCACCGTAGACTGCAGATGCTGCCAGTAGTGACTTAGCATTTTTTGTTCAGCGGGAGACTCAATATCTCCGGTCAGCAGAATACTCTGATGCCCGTCATCGACCTTAACCACGCAGGAGTGGTTATTCCCCAGATCTTTATTTCCACGCACGGGCCAATGCGCACTAAAGGTTAACCCTTGCCATTGCCAGCGCTCCCCGCGTAAACACGGGAGATGCCCTTCCCATCCTAATGGGCTTCTTATCCATAGCGACGGCCAGGCTTGCTGCAGTGAACGCAACCCGCCCCGGTGATCCATATGCTCATGGCTTAAAATAACGCCTTCTGGCTCCAGGTTGTGCCAGCGTAGCCATGGAATAATCAGCTGTTGCGCGCTATCGCCTTCAGGCCATGCCAGACCGGTATCGTAAAGAATCGCTTTCCCATTGCGCGCAATTACCATCGCCAGCCCCTGCCCGACGTCCAGCATATGCACTTGCCAGACATCAGTACGTGGCGTTCGCCAGAACGGGGCGCTCAGTAAAAGGAGCACAGTGACGCAAACTACCGGTATAGTTCGCCACGCGTTCAGCCGATATGCGATGAGCAGGAGTCCGGGTACAAATGCAAGCCATTGCCAACGTGCATCAATATTGATCCACCCTTCAGGCAGGCTCCTGAGCCCCCAAAATAATAGCGCGAGGGAGCGATCCGCTAAATACCATAGGTTCGACTCAACCATCGCCAGCCCGGTTAAATGGACGATCATGCCTGCTAATATCAATGGTACGGAAATAAACGTAACCAGCGGTACAGCAAACAAATTCGCCAAAAATGAGGTCAGGCTAAAACCGTGAAACATCGCGATTTGCACAGGCAGAAGCAGGAGCGTAATTCCCAATTGCAAATGAGCAAGCGCCAGAAATTGGCGTCCAACGCGAGACAGCGGCCAATCCGGCATCGGAACCCATTGATACCAGAACAGCAGCGCTGCAACGGCAAAAGCAGACAACCACAGACTTTGTGAAAGAACGGCGACAGGATCCACCACCAGAATGGCTGCCAGACAGCAGAGCCACACCGACCATCCACTCCACTGCCTGTCGCTGAGTTTTAGCCCTCCCCAGACCAGAAGCGCAACAACCGTACGTAATGCCGGGGGCTGTAGCCCCGTTAACCAGGCATAGAATGTTGCGCAGACGATCCCGCCAACTAACGGAACCTGCCAGCAAATCCATCGGGTTGGCATAAAAAATTGCCCCGCGCGAATTAATCCTGCAGCCAGAAGTGCGGCAAATGCAATATGCAGCCCGGAGATAGCCATCAAATGGGCCGTGCCGGTATCACGCATAATGGTTTTCACCGCTTGTGACACGGACAAGCGCTCCCCCATTCCCAGGCCCAGTATAACCTGCTGCCAGGGATAGTCAGCGAGCGCGCTTTTCAACGAGGAGAGATACCGCGAACGCAAACTGCATTGTTGTGTGATAACCGAAGCCTGCAAAAATCTTCCCGTCAGCAGCTGGTGCTGCGCCAATGCGTAACGCTGGCTATCAAACCCGCCCTCGTTCAATTGACCGTGTATAGCACGAACCTTCAACGTCATCGCCCATGTCTGGCCCGCACAAACGTTGCCGGGTAGGTACTGCCCATACAGAGTAATTCCGATAGCAGGAAATACCCGCTTCCCCTGCAGATGCGTGATCTGGCCGTAGTGCGTTGTCATATTATCGGTTCCGGTTATCCGCACGATGGCCTGCTGGCTTTTTGCAGGCAGCGTATTACCGGCCCACAGCGCATCTTTCGCAGCCAGAACTCCCCAAAGAAAAAATAGCAGGGTTAATCCGGCGAAACGTACAGGGCTGTGAGAAATAAGACAGAGCAGAATTGCCAGACCAAATATAACGCCGATGCACAGCATGTCAGGTAACGCAGGTAATAGCATAAGCGGGAGAATGCCGAATAAGGCACTCGTACTAACCGTTGTTATTTTCATCAGTCACCTCCCTGTAGCAGGAAGTGTGCAGTAATGTTCGACGGTTGTCTGGTGCCAATTTAGCGTTATACGGTATGCATTCCGCTAACATTTAGCGGCGCTTGTAACGTGCAAATTAACTGGGATGGAGATTCCAGGATGGGTTGGCAGAAATGAAAAAAGCACCCATGCGGGTGCTTTTCTCGGCGTTAAGTCTCGCTAAAAACTTAACCGTAAATATTGGCGCGATCGCGCAGTTCTTTACCTGGTTTAAAGTGCGGAACGTATTTTCCTTCCAGGTCCACTTTATCGCCGGTCTTCGGATTACGTCCGGTGCGCGGTGCGCGGTAATGCAAAGAGAAACTGCCGAAACCGCGGATTTCAATACGCTCGCCCTGCGCAAGAGTCGAGGCCATATGTTCCAGCATCTCTTTAACTGCATCTTCAACCGCTTTCGCGGGAATATGAGGTTGCTGGGTTGCAAGTCTTTCAATCAATTCTGACTTGGTCATGATTCCTCCGGTTCCTTAAAGGCATAATTAGCTGCTGCATTGATTAAGGGCGGCCTTAGCCGCCCTTTGTCATTGATTACAGGACGAATCCTGTAATCTGTCAAGCTACTCGTCACCCTTTGTGCTGTTAACAGCACAAAGGATTTAGGAGCACTCGATATTACTCGCCTTTAGCTGCTTTGAAAGCTTCAGCCATTGCGTTGTTAGAGAAGTTAGCATCTTCCTGTTTGTTAACAGTTGCGATTGCATCTTTCTCATCAGCTTCGTCTTTAGCACGAACAGACAGGCTGATTGCGCGGTTCTTACGATCAACGCCGGTGAATTTAGCTTCAACGTCGTCGCCTACGCTCAGAACCAGAGTTGCATCTTCAACGCGGTCGCGGGAAGCTTCAGAAGCGCGCAGGTAACCTTCAACGCCGTCAGCCAGTTCTACGGTTGCGCCTTTAGCATCAACAGCAGTGACTTTACCGTTTACGATTGCGCCTTTCTTGTTCAGTGCAACCCAGTTGTTGAACGGATCTTCTGCGAGCTGTTTAACGCCCAGAGAGATACGCTCACGCTCTGCGTCAACCTGCAGAACAACAGCTGCGATTTCGTCGCCTTTTTTGTATTCACGAACTGCTTCTTCGCCTGCAACGTTCCAGGAGATGTCAGACAGGTGAACCAGGCCGTCGATGCCGCCGTCCAGGCCGATGAAGATACCGAAGTCAGTGATAGACTTGATTTTACCTTCAACACGGTCGCCCTTGTTGTGGGTTTCCGCGAACTGCTGCCATGGGTTGTTTTTGCACTGCTTCAGACCCAGGGAGATACGACGACGTTCTTCGTCGATATCCAGAACCATAACTTCCACTACATCGCCAACGTTAACAACTTTGGACGGGTGGATGTTTTTGTTGGTCCAATCCATTTCGGAAACGTGAACCAGGCCTTCAACGCCTTCTTCGATTTCAACGAAGCAGCCGTAGTCGGTCAGGTTGGTCACGCGACCAGTCAGTTTGGTACCTTCCGGATAACGCTTAGCGATAGCTACCCATGGATCTTCGCCCAGCTGTTTCAGGCCCAGAGATACACGAGTACGCTCGCGGTCGAACTTCAGCACTTTAACAGTGATTTCGTCGCCAACGTTTACGATTTCGCTCGGATGCTTAACGCGTTTCCATGCCATGTCGGTGATGTGCAGCAGGCCGTCAACGCCACCCAGATCAACGAATGCACCGTAGTCAGTGAGGTTCTTAACGATACCTTTAACTTCCATGCCTTCCTGCAGGTTTTCCAGCAGCTGATCGCGTTCTGCGCTGTTTTCGGATTCGATAACGGCACGACGGGAAACAACAACGTTGTTACGCTTCTGATCCAGCTTGATTACTTTGAATTCAAGCTCTTTGCCTTCCAGGTGCAGCGTGTCGCGGACCGGACGAACGTCTACCAGGGAACCCGGCAGGAACGCGCGAATACCATTCAGCTCAACAGTGAAGCCACCCTTGACTTTGCCATTGATAACACCAGTAACGGTTGCAGCTTCTTCGTAAGCTTTTTCCAGCGTGATCCAAGCTTCGTGACGTTTAGCTTTTTCACGGGACAGCAGGGTTTCACCGAAGCCGTCTTCTACTGCATCCAGAGCAACGTCAACTTCGTCACCAACCTGGATTTCCAACTCGCCCTGGGCGTTTTTGAACTGCTCTGCCGGAATGGCGGACTCAGATTTAAGACCAGCGTCAACCAGTACTACGTCTTTGTCGATAGCAACAACAACACCACGAACGATGGAACCCGGACGGGTTTCGATTTCTTTTAAGGATTCTTCAAACAGTTGAGCAAAAGATTCAGTCATGTTTAATCTTCAGGTTTCATATTTAACGTCCACCTGGCTCCATGCCGGATGGGGTTGTTTAACATACCCGCTGTCAATCCATTGCAACGGGGGTACTGCAAATTCGGTCGCACTTAAGCGAGTGCCAGTTTTTGGCGCGCGTATTGTAACGCTTTTTCAATCACTTGCTCAATGCTTAATCGGGTTGAATCCAAAACTAAAGCATCAGCAGCGGGAACCAGCGGCGCTACAGCACGGTTACGATCGCGGTAATCGCGTTCTTCGATCTCGGCCAAAAGGCGTTCAAAGTTAACACTAAAGCCCTTTTCCTGCAACTGTAGCATACGTCTATGCGCACGTTCTTGCGAGGAGGCGTCCAGGAAAATTTTCACTGGTGCATCCGGGAACACCACGGTCCCCATGTCTCGTCCGTCGGCAATCAGGCCGGGCGCTTCACGAAACGCGCGTTGACGACGTAACAGCGCTTCGCGTACGCGAGGAAACGCAGCGACCTGAGATGCGGCATTCGCTACTTCCTGGGTGCGGATTTCGCCGCTGACATCTTCACCTTCCAGAATGACTTCCAGGTTGCCGTCCGTTGAGATAAAACGCACATCCAGGTGTGAGGCAAGCGGTACCAGAGCATCTTCAGATGTGACATCAACATGGTGATGCAACGCTGCGAGCGCCAGTACGCGGTAGATCGCGCCTGAATCTAACAGATGCCATTGCAATGCTTCCGCCATTGCCTTGCACAAGGTGCCTTTTCCTGCACCACTTGGGCCATCAATGGTAATAACCGGGGCAATTGCCGTCATCTTTTTCTCCTTAAACGGGCATACGTTAACGTGAACGCCGCGCATTATACGCGCCAACGCTAATAATCGTTAACACAGAGTGTAAAAACCCGATTAGTCTGTAACGATGTGAGGAAGAATTGCGCAATTATAGCGGGCTGGCGAGAAACCAGCCCGGAAGATGACACTGATTTACTTTTTATCTGCAGCGATGCGCTCACGAATATGCGGAGCGCGATCGTCAGATGTGAGGATCAGGCAGGTGTACTAATACGCGCCAACTGTTCGAAATAATCTGGGAAGGTTTTGGCGGTACATTTAGGGTCCAGAATGGTCACCGGCGTGTCAGACAACGCCACCAGCGAGAAACACATCGCCATGCGGTGATCGTTGTAGGTCGCGATCTCCGCAAACTGTAACGTCGCCGGTGGTGTAACGCGAATATAGTCTTCGCCCTCTTCAACGATCGCGCCCACTTTACGCAACTCGGTCGCCATCGCGAACAGGCGGTCGGTCTCTTTGACACGCCAGTTGTAGATGTTACGTAAAGTCGTGGTGCCTTTAGCGAACAGCGCTGCCGTGGCGATGGTCATCGCCGCATCGGGAATATGGTTCATATCCATGTCTACCGCGTTCAACTCACCGTGAGTACAGGCAATAAAGTCATCGCCCCAGGTAATGGTCGCGCCCATTTTTTCCAGCACATCAGCGAAGCGGATATCACCCTGCATACTGTTGCGGCCAATCCCGGTGACTTTTACCGTACCGCCTTTAATGGCTCCCGCTGCGAGAAAATAGGATGCGGAAGAAGCATCGCCTTCAACCAGATATGCACCCGGTGACTGATACTGCTGCTGACCCTGCACAACAAAGCGCTGGTAGTTCTGATTCTCAATTTCAACACCAAACGTTTTCATCAGGTTCAGTGTGATATCAATGTAAGGTTTAGATACCAGCTCGCCTTTAATGGCGATCGTCGTATCCTGCGGCGCCAGTGGCGCAGTCATCAGCAGCGCAGTCAGGAACTGGCTGGATACGCTGCCGTCTACCTCAACCTGTCCTCCGGTAAAGCCACCGCGCAGACGTAAAGGCGGATAGTTTTCCTGCTCCAGGTATTCAATGTTGGCTCCGCCCTGGCGTAACGCATCAACCAGATGGCCAATCGGGCGCTCTTTCATGCGCGGCTCGCCCGTCAACACGATGTCATTGCTGCCCAGACACAGCGCAGCGGCCAGCGGGCGCATTGCGGTTCCGGCATTGCCAAGGAACAGTTCCACTGCGCCTTCGACATGCAGCGCGCCGCCATTGCCGATAATCTCGCAACGCGTACGGTCGGCAGAAAGGGTATAGCTAATTCCTAACGCATTCAGAGCATTAAGCATATGGCGGACATCATCGCTGTCCAGCAGATTAGTCAGGACAGTGGTGCCATTTGCTAATGCAGCCAGCAGCAAAGCGCGGTTAGAAACACTTTTGGATCCAGGCAGATTGATGGTGCCATCCACCCGCGCAATGGGTTGTAACGTCAGGGATTCCATGAAACTCGACTCTCAAAAACAGACATAAAAACCCCACAGACTGGCTGTGGGGATGAAAATACAGCAGATTAACCGCGGCGGCGCTCGAAATCGACCATGAAATCGGTCAGCGCTTTTACACCTTCTAGCGGCATTGCATTGTAGATGGACGCGCGCATACCACCGACCACACGGTGCCCTTTCAACGCGTGCAGACCCGCAGCGAAAGACTCTTCCAGGAAGAGTTTATCCAGGGCGCTGTCAGCAAGCTGGAACGGTACGTTCATGCGTGAACGGTTCGATTTTGCCACGTCGTTACGGTAGAAATCGCTGTTATCGATTACGCCGTACAGCAGTTCCGCTTTTTGCTGGTTAATTTTATCCATCGCGTTAACACCGCCCTGCTCTTTCAGCCATTTAAAGACCAGGCCAGACAGGTACCAGGCAAAGGTTGGCGGCGTGTTGAACATGGAGTCGTTGTCATTCAGCACGGTATAGTCGAGGATTGACGGGCATGACACATGAGCCTTACCCAGCAAATCTTCACGTACGATGACAATGGTCAGCCCGGCCGGGCCGATGTTTTTCTGCGCCCCGGCATAAATTACGCCATAACGGCTCACGTCAAGCGGTGCGGAAAGAATGGTAGAGGACAGATCCGCCGTAACCACCACATTGCTGGCAAAATTCGGCGTTTCATCGATCGCAATGCCATCAATGGTTTCATTCGGGCAATAGTGCAAATACGCCGCGTTGTCTGAAAGCTGCCATTCGCTCATTGGCTTAACAGCACGCAGTCCGTCAACGGTGACTTTGGCGTCGATAACGTTTGGCGCACAGTATTTTTTCGCTTCTTTAATTGCGCTGGCGGCCCAATAACCGGCATCAACGTAATCCGCCGTGGTTTTGTCACCCAGAATATTTAACGGGATACCCGCAAACTGCCCGCGCCCACCGCCATGGCAGAACAACACTTTATAGTTGGAGGGGATGCTGAGAAGATCGCGAAAATCCTGCTCCGCTTCCTCTGCGACCTGGATGAATTCTTTGCCACGGTGGCTAATTTCCATCACCGACGTGCCAAGACCGTTCCAGTCGCGAAGATCCTGTTGAGCCAGTTTAAGTACTTCTGCCGGTAACATTGCCGGACCTGAACTAAAATTGAAGACCTGAGCCATTTCCCCTCACCACGTTGTGTTGTTGTCCAATCAACATCCTGTCATTGGCGATAATCCGGTGACAGACATTGGTATAAGTTATTCCTGTGGATATCGGTTTTATCATTCAGTGACACGCGCCGCAATGGGTAAAACTGGCCAGGGTAAAAATGTGTCATTGGTCACACAACAGAATCTATCGGATTGACGGGTAAAAACCGAGATTTTCGCTGTCAGGTGACCCGTTTTGCCCGACTGGCCTTCGACCATTCTGGATTTGCACAGCGTGGACATAATTGATGATCTCCGGCGTTCATTTGCACCACTTCACTACACCGTATACAGGCATAGTCCCCAGCTTCAGGTATCACTTTAAATCGCTGTGTACAGCGTTTAGGCAAAATACTGAGCCCCGGCTTTACGTCTTCATCGGCAAAGAAATAGACGCTGATTTGCCCATTAGTCTCCAGGATGGCCAGTCTCACCTGTCCCAATTGCTCCACGCCGTTCAAACGCAATTCCATAAAGAATTCGAATTCCGTCATATTGGCGCTATTGAGCTTCGACCATGCCAGCTCGCCGTCCTCAATGATCACAACGGGCTTGCCCTCCAGCAAATCCTCCATTTTCTCGCTATGCGCCATCAGCCACATAACCAGCCGATACAGCACGGCAAGCGTAATAAAGACCACCAGCACCGGCAGCATCGGGACATCATCATAAAATGCCACGTCTCCCGCCGCGGACCCCAGCGTAAGGATGATCAGCACTTCAAAAAGCGACATCTGGCGTACGCCGCGACGTCCGGTGATTTTTAAAAACAGAAAAACCAATATAAAGGTATAGAGGCTGCGCAAAGCAACTTCTCCCAGAAAATCCATGGGCACCTTATCCAGTACCATTCGGTGTAAATCGAAAGCTTTCATTATTATGCTCTAAACGTGGTTGGCTGTAGGAAAGCATAGCTAATACTTTTATTTACGTCTGAACTCCGGCGACGATAGCGCCATTCATTTAAAACCCGTATCATTGCGCGCTTTCCGTACGACAAAAGTGATTTTCATGACGCAAACATTTATCCCCGGCAAAGATGCCGCTCTGGAAGACTCCATCGCTCGCTTCCAGCAAAAATTGCTCGACCTTGGTTTTCAAATTGAAGAAGCCTCGTGGTTGAATCCCGTCCCTAACGTCTGGTCTGTACATATTCGCGACAAAGAATGCGCGCTGTGCTTCACCAACGGTAAAGGCGCGACGAAAAAAGCGGCGCTGGCTTCCGCGCTGGGCGAATATTTTGAGCGTCTGTCGACTAACTATTTCTTTGCGGATTTCTGGCTGGGTGAAACCATCGCCAACGGCCCATTCGTGCATTATCCGAACGAAAAATGGTTCCCGTTGACTGAAGAAGACGACGTACCAGAAGGTCTACTGGATGCTCGTCTGCGTGCGTTTTACGATCCAGACAACGAACTGACTGGCAGCATGCTTATCGATCTGCAATCCGGTAATGAAGAACGTGGGGTCTGCGGCCTGCCGTTTACCCGTCAGTCGGATAACCAGACCGTCTATATTCCGATGAACATTATTGGCAACCTGTACGTTTCTAACGGCATGTCTGCGGGTAACACCCGAAACGAAGCGCGCGTTCAGGGCCTGTCTGAAGTCTTTGAGCGTCATGTGAAGAACCGTATTATTGCGGAAAGCATCAGCCTGCCGGAAATCCCGGCCGAAGTCATGGCGCGCTACCCGGCAGTGGTGGAGTCCATCGCCAAACTGGAAGCGGAAGGTTTCCCAATTTTCGCCTACGATGGCTCGCTGGGCGGCAAGTATCCGGTGATTTGCGTTGTCCTGTTCAACCCGGCCAATGGTACCTGCTTTGCCTCCTTCGGTGCGCACCCGGATTTCGGCGTTGCGCTGGAGCGTACCGTCACTGAACTGCTGCAGGGCCGTGGTCTGAAAGATCTTGATGTCTTCACCCCACCAACCTTTGACGACGAAGAAGTGGCTGAACACACTAACCTTGAAACCCACTTCATCGATTCCAGCGGCCTGATCTCCTGGGATCTGTTCAAGCAGGATGCTGACTATCCGTTCGTTGACTGGAATTTCTCCGGTACCACCGAAGAAGAGTTCGCCACCCTGATGGCCATCTTCAATGCTGAAGATAAAGAAGTGTATATCGCCGACTACGAGCACCTGAGCGTTTACGCGTGCCGCATTATTGTTCCGGGAATGTCTGACATCTATCCGGCTGAAGATCTGTGGTTAGCCAACAACGCCATGGGCGCCCATCTGCGTGACACTATTCTCTCGCTTCCGGGCAGTGAATGGGATAAAGAAGACTATCTCAATCTGATCGAACAACTGGATGAAGAAGGCTTTGACGACTTCACCCGCGTACGCGAGCTGCTCGGTCTGGCAACCGGTGCGGATAACGGTTGGTACACCCTGCGCATTGGCGAGCTTAAAGTGATGCTGGCGCTGGCCGGCGGCGACCTGGAGCAGGCGCTGGTCTGGACAGAATGGACGATGGAATTCAACGCCTCTGTCTTTAGCGCTGAACGTGCCAACTACTACCGCTGTCTGCAAACGCTGCTGTTGCTATCTCAGGAAGAAGATCGTCAGCCGCTACAATATCTGAACGCGTTTGTTCGCATGTACGGTGCCGAGGCGGTTGAAGCCGCAAGTGCAGCATTAAGTGGCGAAGCGCCGTTCTACGGGCTTCAAACTGTTGATAGCGATCTGCAGGCTTTCCCGGCGCATCAGTCTCTGCTGAAAGCCTACGAAAAACTGCAGCGCGCGAAAGCAGCACATTGGTCAAAATAGTGACAATCAGCCTGCGCTGAGTAGGCTAAAGGTATTGTCTGGGCTATATTACGGGGCGCTTAATGCGCCCTGTTTTTTATTTTGGTCAAATCAAAAAATAAATGTAAAAACAAGGTTAAATATTAGTAGTTGATATTAAGAAAATTAGCTTATTAATGTGGTTTTTTATCTCAATTACTCCATTTTAATTAACCGCCCTAGAGGAGACAGAAAGAAAAAATTCAACTCACTTTATAATTTTTAAAATTTATTTTTATTTTGATAATCAACAAGTTACACCGTAATCGCATAAAAACCATGCGCCTTACGGGCCTATAAGCCAGGCGAGATATGATCTATATCAAATTCTCATCTATAATGCTTTGTTAGTATCTCGTCGCCGACTTAATAAAGAGAGAGTTAGTGTGAAAGCTGACAACCCTTTTGATCTTATTCTTCCTGCTGCAATGGCCAAAGTTGCCGAAGAAGCAGGCGTCTATAAAGCAACGAAACATCCGCTTAAGACGTTCTATCTGGCAATTACTGCCGGTGTATTCATTTCAATTGCCTTTGTTTTCTATATCACCGCCACAACCGGTACCGGCACAATGCCTTTCGGCATGGCGAAGCTAGTAGGTGGTATCTGCTTTTCCCTGGGGCTGATTCTCTGCGTTGTCTGCGGTGCAGACCTCTTCACCTCAACCGTACTGATTGTCGTAGCGAAAGCCAGTGGTCGCATCACCTGGGGCCAATTGGCTAAAAACTGGCTTAACGTTTATGTCGGCAACCTGATTGGCGCCCTGATCTTCGTGTTACTCATGTGGCTTTCTGGCGAGTATATGACCGCTAACGGCGCGTGGGGTCTCAACGTCCTGCAAACAGCCGACCACAAAGTGCACCATACTTTTGTTGAGGCGGTAAGTCTTGGCATCCTGGCGAACCTGATGGTGTGTCTGGCAGTATGGATGAGCTATTCGGGTCGCAGCCTGATGGACAAAGCGTTTATCATGGTATTACCGGTCGCAATGTTTGTTGCCAGCGGTTTTGAGCACAGTATCGCAAACATGTTTATGATCCCTATGGGTATTGTAATTCGCGATTTCGCCACCCCGGAATTCTGGACCGCTGTTGGGTCTTCTCCGGAGAATTTTTCTCACCTGACCGTGATGAATTTCATCACCGATAACCTGATTCCGGTTACGATCGGCAACATTATCGGCGGCGGTTTGTTGGTCGGGTTGACATACTGGGTCATTTATCTGCGTGGTAACGATCATCATTAATCTGATGATGCCCATTACACGCAGTAAATAAAAAATCCACTTAAGAAGGTAGGTGTTACATGTCCGAGCTTAATGAAAAGTTAGCCACAGCCTGGGAAGGTTTTACCAAAGGTGATTGGCAGAATGAAGTAAACGTCCGTGACTTCATTCAGAAAAACTACACTCCGTATGAGGGTGACGAGTCCTTCCTGGCTGGCGCAACTGATGCGACCACTGCACTGTGGGACAGCGTGATGGAAGGCGTTAAACAGGAAAACCGCACTCACGCGCCTGTTGACTTTGACACCTCCGTTGCTTCTACCATCACTTCTCACGACGCTGGCTACATCAACAAAGCGCTCGAGAAAATTGTTGGTCTGCAGACTGAAGCTCCGCTGAAACGTGCGATCATTCCGTTTGGCGGCATCAAAATGGTTGAAGGTTCCTGCAAAGCGTACAATCGCGAACTGGACCCGATGCTGAAAAAAATCTTCACCGAATACCGCAAAACCCACAACCAGGGCGTATTCGATGTTTACACCAAAGACATTCTGAACTGCCGTAAATCCGGTGTTCTGACTGGTCTGCCAGATGCCTATGGCCGTGGCCGTATCATCGGTGACTACCGTCGCGTTGCGCTGTACGGTATCGACTACCTGATGAAAGACAAATACGCTCAGTTCGTCTCTCTGCAGTCCGATCTGGAAAACGGCGTAAACCTGGAAGCCACTATCCGTCTGCGTGAAGAAATTGCTGAACAGCACCGCGCACTGGGTCAGATCAAAGAAATGGCTGCTAAATATGGCTGCGATATCTCTGGTCCGGCAACCAACGCTCAGGAAGCTATCCAGTGGACTTACTTCGGCTACCTGGCCGCGGTTAAATCTCAGAACGGCGCAGCAATGTCCTTCGGTCGCGTATCCACCTTCCTGGATGCCTACATCGAACGTGATATCAAAGCAGGCAAAATCACCGAGCAAGACGCTCAGGAAATGATTGACCACCTGGTCATGAAACTGCGTATGGTTCGTTTCCTGCGTACCCCTGAATATGATGAACTGTTCTCTGGTGACCCGATTTGGGCAACTGAATCTATCGGTGGTATGGGCGTTGATGGCCGTACTCTGGTTACCAAAAACAGCTTCCGCTTCCTGAATACCCTGTACACCATGGGTCCTTCTCCGGAGCCGAACATCACCGTTCTGTGGTCTGAAAAACTGCCTCTGAACTTCAAGAAATTCGCCGCTAAAGTGTCCATCGATACCTCTTCTCTGCAGTACGAGAACGATGACCTGATGCGTCCGGACTTCAACAACGACGACTACGCTATCGCTTGCTGCGTAAGCCCGATGGTTGTTGGTAAACAAATGCAGTTCTTCGGTGCGCGTGCAAACCTGGCGAAAACCATGCTGTACGCAATCAACGGCGGCGTTGATGAAAAACTGAAAATGCAGGTTGGTCCTAAATCTGAACCGATCAAAGGCGACGTTCTGAACTTCGACGAAGTTATGGAGCGCATGGATCACTTCATGGACTGGCTGGCTAAACAGTACGTCACTGCACTGAACGTTATCCACTACATGCACGACAAGTACAGCTACGAAGCCTCTCTGATGGCGCTGCACGACCGTGACGTTATCCGCACCATGGCGTGTGGTATCGCTGGTCTGTCCGTTGCTGCTGACTCCCTGTCTGCAATCAAATATGCGAAAGTTAAACCGATTCGTGACGAAGACGGTCTGGCTGTCGACTTCGAAATCGAAGGCGAATACCCGCAGTTTGGTAACAACGACTCTCGCGTTGATGACATGGCGGTTGACCTGGTAGAACGTTTCATGAAGAAAATTCAGAAACTGACTACTTATCGTAACGCTATCCCGACTCAGTCTGTTCTGACCATCACCTCTAACGTGGTTTATGGTAAGAAAACCGGTAACACCCCAGATGGTCGTCGTGCTGGCGCGCCGTTCGGACCGGGTGCTAACCCAATGCACGGTCGTGACCAGAAAGGTGCTGTTGCCTCTCTGACTTCCGTTGCTAAACTGCCGTTTGCTTACGCTAAAGATGGTATCTCTTACACCTTCTCTATCGTTCCGAACGCACTGGGTAAAGACGACGAAGTTCGTAAGACCAACCTGGCTGGTCTGATGGATGGTTACTTCCACCACGAAGCGTCCATCGAAGGTGGTCAGCACCTGAACGTGAACGTCATGAACCGTGAAATGCTGCTGGATGCGATGGAACATCCGGAAAAATATCCGCAGCTGACCATCCGTGTTTCTGGCTACGCAGTACGTTTTAACTCCCTGACTAAAGAACAGCAGCAGGACGTTATTACTCGTACCTTCACTCAGACCATGTAATTGGTTTTGACTGAAATCGTACTTTAAAAAGCGTACAATAAAGGCTCCACGTAAGTGGGGCCTTTTTAATAGCCTGCTTTGTCAGCTATCTATACTTATGGATAGCAGCCAAAACAGACTCGACACAGTTAATAACTGTGCACTAACACTGGCCCCGGATGGGCCACACCTGGAGAAACACCGCAATGTCAGTTATTGGTCGCATTCACTCCTTTGAATCCTGTGGCACTGTTGATGGCCCGGGCATCCGTTTTATTACCTTCTTCCAGGGCTGCCTGATGCGCTGCCTGTATTGTCATAACCGTGACACATGGGATACGCACGGCGGCAAAGAAGTCACCGTCGACGAGTTAATGAAAGAGGTCGTGACTTACCGCCACTTTATGAACGCCTCCGGTGGCGGTGTGACAGCGTCCGGTGGCGAAGCTATCCTGCAAGCTGAATTTGTACGCGACTGGTTTCGTGCCTGTAAAAAAGAAGGTATTCATACCTGTCTGGATACCAACGGTTTTGTTCGCCGCTACGATCCGGTGATCGATGAATTGCTGGAAGTCACCGACCTGGTGATGCTCGATCTCAAACAGATGAACGATGAAATCCATCAGAATCTGGTGGGCGTATCTAACCATCGTACGCTTGAGTTCGCACGTTACCTGTCCAATAAAGACATCAAGGTGTGGATCCGCTACGTCGTTGTGCCTGGCTGGTCTGACGATGACGACTCCGCGCACCGCCTGGGCGAGTTTACCCGCGATATGGGCAACGTAGAGAAAATCGAACTGCTGCCATACCATGAGCTGGGCAAACACAAATGGGTGGCAATGGGTGAAGAGTACAAACTTGACGGTGTTAAGCCACCGAAGAAAGAGACCATGGAGCGCGTGAAAGGCATTCTTGAGCAGTATGGTCATAAAGTAATGTACTAAGTATGACGACCACGGCGTCGCAGCGCTCTGCTTGAGTAGCGCGACGCCAACGTTCTATGCCTACGACATAAAATATTCTGAAAGTTTATTGGTCACGCTTTCAATAGAGAAAATACGTTTCTGGTGTGCTTTACGACACTGCACGTAACGCTCATCCTGCTCTTCCAGAGCACTGAGTATGCGATCCGCCACCATCATCGCACCAGCAATTTCAGCAAAACCAGACTCACCTTCCCCCTGTAACGCAACCGCCGCCTGCAAATTCCAGTCAGAAAGCCGATTTAATGGAGCAAACGATCCGCGAGTTAACGAGAGAATTTTTATGCCTTGTTCCTTCGCTAGCGTCAGCGACTGCATCATATCGGTAGAGACTTGTTCTGTATGAATAACGATAATCCCTGTTTTTTGGCTGTCCGCCAACGGAGAGATAGCCGCCGGATAAAACCGGTCGATATAACTGGCTATTTTCCCCATCTGCACCAGATTGATTTGCAGGAATAACGCCACCGGCACCGCAGTACCTACCGCATAAATTGCAATATTACTGAGCTGATTTAACCAGGTCGCAACCGCCTGCAACTCTTTGCTGTCAATGATGGCATTGCTGTCACAAACGCTTGCCAGTACCGCCGCCGTCTCCTCACTTCCTCCATCATTCGGCCGTGCAGCTCCTTGCTCCAGTGCAAGAGCCGTTCTGAAATCAGAAAACCCCTTAAAACCAAAGGCACGGCAAAAACGAGTGATGCTCCCCTCACTGGTATCAATAGAATCGGCCAGCTCGGTTATCGTATGCCGCATCACAAAATCAGGATTTTCAGTGATAAAACGCCCTACCTTTTCCAGGATCGGACTCAGCTCTGAAGCCCCATTTCTTATGTTAATCAATAAATTAGTATCTATCTGACTCATTTTTCGCCTTTTTGCACAAAATGCAAATGCTGTCACATACTTTGCCCGGCTTTGCGATAATAATTTTTATCGCACCAATGATAATTAAAAATAATTATTTTTACAAACAGGAGAACGTCTAATGAAAGGTCTGATCGTCTGTCGTACCGGTATGGGCAGTTCGCTAATGCTGAAAATCAAAGCCCAAAAAGTCATCGATAAACATGGCTGGGATATCGATCTTGAACACGATGTCCTGTCAGGGCTACGAACCTGGCAAAACATCGACTTCGTGATCACCATGAGCGACCTGACCGATGAGGTAGAAGCCGCCGGGTTCAGAGCAATCGGTATCACCGATCTGATGAACAGCGAAGAAATGGAATCTGCGCTCACCAGCGTTGTTCAAAACAACTAACCTCTCCGGGGGAAATATGGATCTCCTAAAGTTCATTGTATTCGACATTTTGGGTGTAACCCCACTTTTAGTTGGCTTTATTGCGCTAATTGGTTTGCTTATCCAGCGTAAACCCATCGAAAAAGTGCTTTCAGGTACCTTTAAAACCATCGTCGGATTTCTGGTATTTGCCGGCGGAGCAGGGATTGCGGTGACATCCTTAGGTAATTTTCAGACCTTATTCAGCGATGGATTCGGTCTGAAAGGTGTGATGCCGTTAGCCGAAGCGTTAACTGGGCTGGCACAAACCAAGTTTGCCATGTGCGTTTCACTCATCATGGTCGTTGGTTTCGGCTGGAACTTGTTTTTTGCCCGCGTAACGCCGTTCAAATACATCTTCCTGACGGGTCAACATAATCTGTATCTGTCTGCCCTCTTAACCGTTACGCTTAAGGCGCTTGGCTACAGCGATGTAACAACAATCATCGTCGGCTCCATACTGCTGGGGCTTGCGGCCTGTGTCTATCCAGCTATCGCTCAGCCGTGGATGCGTAAGATTACCGGTAATGATGAAATCGCGATGGGTCATTACGTTACTCTGGCCTACGCGCTATCGGGATGGATCGGTTCGAAAGTGGGCGATCCTAAGCAGTCAACAGAAAAGCTAAATCTTCCCGGATGGTTGGGGATTTTTAAAGACTACATCGTCTCCGTGTCCATCTCTGTCAGTATTTTCTATTACATCGCGGCGCTTGCCGCAGGCAAAGAAGCGGTAACAGCCGCCGCCGGTGGAATGCATTGGCTGGTTTATCCGCTATTCCAGTCACTCACGTTTACCGCATCGCTTTATATCATCATCACCGGCGTTCGCTTGCTGTTGTCAGAAATAGTCCCGGCATTTCTGGGCATCTCTGAAAAATTTATCCCGAACGCCAAACCCGCACTGGATTGCCCAGTCGTCTTTCCGTACGCCCCAACCGCCACCGTTTTAGGTTTCATCTCTTCCTTTGTGGGTGGATTGGTGGTTATGGGGGTACTCGCATTAATTGGGCAAACGGTCATTATCCCCGTCGCCATCCCCTACTTCTTCATTGGTGCTACCGCCGCCGTCTTCGGTAACGCGTCAGGAGGCTGGAAAGGGGCCATCGCCGGTAGCTTTGTCACTGGCATATTAATTGGTATTGGCCCGGCACTCATCTATCCCATCATGGAATCGGTGGGATTGTCCGGTACTAGCTTCCCGGAGACAGATTTTGTCGCCCTCGGCTTAGTGGTTTATTACATCGGCAAAATGTTGCCCTGATAAGGAATGAACATGAATATTGACGAATTGAAATCCCATGCGCTGGCTGCTCGCCGGGATATTGTCACCATGATTTATGAATCAGGCATTGGCCATCCTGGCGGTGCATTGTCCATCATCGACATTCTGACCTGGATTTACGATCAAGAGGTGGACTTCTCCTGCGCCCCTCGCGCTCGCGTGGTCATGAGCAAAGGTCATGCGGTTGCTGCTCAGTACGCCATGCTGCATCAAAAAGGCAAAATTGAGCGCAGCGAATTTAATACTTTTCGACAAATTAACTCACGTTTACAGGGGCACCCTAGCATCAAATCTCTGCCCGAAGTCGATGCAACAACCGGCCTGCTGGGCCAGGGATTATCCATTGCCTTTGGTATGGCGGCGGCCAAAAAACAGCGGGGGGAATCACAGCGCGTTTTCGCCATCATTGGCGATGGCGAAATGCACGAAGGACAAATCTGGGAAACGCTACAACAAGCAGGCCATATGAAGATGGATAACCTGGTGGCGATTATCGACTACAACGGTTTTTCCTCCCACGACCCCGTTAATCAGGTGGTGAATCTGGAACCTCTGGCCGACAAAGTGCGTCTTTTCGGCTGGCACGTACTCGAACTCCATAACGGTAACGATATGCATCAGGTTGCCAACACGCTGATGCTTTCACGCCATCTGAAAGGAAAACCTGTCGCCATTATTGCGCATACCACCAAAGGCAGTGGCGTTAGCTATATGGAAAATAACGGTGACTGGCATTCAAAAACCCCAACCACCGAACAATATCAGCAGGCTATGGAGGAGTTGCAGTGATGAAAGCCCCACGTGATGAAATTGGTAACGCACTCATTGCCCTGAAAAAAAAGGGCTATCCCATTGTCGCCATTGATAGTGATTTAGCCAGCTCCACCCGCACTGACCAGTTCCAGGCCGTCTATCCAGACGCTTTCTTTGAAATGGGTATTGCGGAAGGATCGGCAATGAGCTTTGCCACTGGCCAGGCGTTGGAAGGAAATATTCCGTTCTACGTTAACTTTGCGATGTTTGTGACAGGCACCGCCTGGACTCAACTGCGCCAGGCGTGCTACGCCAAAGCTAACATTAAATTAGTTGGTAGCCACCCAGGAATGGATGATGGACCTGACGGCGCATCGCATCATGCGCTGGAAGATCTGGCCCTGACGCGCGTACTGCCGGGGCTCACAATTCTAACGCCTGCCGACGCTGAAGAAGTTGAGGCCGCATTTGAACAGGCAGTAAACATTCCCGGTCCGGTCTATATTCGCGTAGCCCGAGAACCGATGCCCGTGCGCGATAAATCTGCCGTTCCGCGAGTGACCGATATCGCCGCCGTGGAGGACTCAGGCAATGACTTCGCCATTCTCTATGAAGGGACCGTTCTGGAGCAAGCAAGCGCAGGTTATGTGCAGCTGTGCGCCCAGGGAAAACGTGGCAAGCTGATTCACGTCGCCATGCTAAAACCGTTTAACCGCCAGCGCTTTCTGCAACTGATTGCCAGTTGCCCGCAGATCGCAACGATTGAAAATCACACGATCACCGGTGGGCTTGGCGGACAGGTTGCTGAAGTATTGGCGGAGGAAGGATTAACCACGAGATTAATCCGACTGGGGACACAAGACACGTTTACGGAATCAGGCAATAGCCGCCAGTTGAAAGAGAAATACGGTATTTCGGCGACCGCACTCTTTGAAGCCCTCAGATAGTTCGGGTTGGCAGACCGCAATGCGGTCTGCTGCTCTGAAATAAGGAGAACACAATGACATCTGCGCTATTTTCTGCCTATCAGTTTCGTGAACAATGCCACTCCTGGCAGGAGGCCGTGACGCTGGCTTGCCAGCCTCTGGAAGAACTGGGCGCGATTACGTCCGCCTACGCTCAGGCAATCATCCGTGAAACAGAACAACTGGGTCCGTGGTACATCTTAAGCCCTGAGTTTGCCCTACCGCACGCTCGTCCGGAAGAAGGAGTGATAAGCAGTGAGACACATCTGTCGCTCTTGTGTCTGAAAGAGGCGGTGCCTTTTCAAGGGCATCCAGATGTGCGGTTAATTATTGTCCTGGCGGCTGCCAGCAGCACCCAACATATTGAAATGATTAAAAAACTGGTTTGCTGGCTGGATGAAGGGGAGCATTTACAACAGCTGACGAGTATGACCAGTCAGGCGCAACTTCACTGCACGCTGAAAGCATGCGAATACCTCGCAACTTCCGGCATACCCGCAATGGGAAAATGAGTCACGGTATGCAAACATTTTGCCTGCATACCGTCTGGCGCGCTTTATACGTGAGCCACCGGAGTCGGTGTATGTCTGGCGCTACGCAACAACATCAGCAGATAAATAAACGATACGCTGGCGATCATAATGAATAACAGATTATCGGAATAATTCTGCATCAGCATTGCGGTGAATGAAGGACCAAGCAGGCTGCCAACGGTATAGCTTAATAACAATGCCTGATTCATGGCGACCAGCTGATGATGTTCAACCTTTTCACAGGCCCAGGCCATCGCCACCGGATAGAGGGTAAAACCTGCCGCACCCAACATAAACAACGCAGGCGCCATCGCCGCCTGATTCAGCATGGCGATACTTCCGACGATAACCACGAAGACCTGTACGCGTAAAACCAGCAGGCGCCCCAGCTTGTCTGCCAGGCGGCCAATCGGCCATTGCCCCAGAATACCGGCGCTAACCAGAACCGCCATCCAGAAACCAATGCTGGCGTTGCTCACCCCTTGATGGTTGAGATACAGCGGCATCAGGCCATACAAAGACCCCAGCACAATCCCGGAAATAATACAGCCGTTAACGCCCAGACGCGCCTGCCGCAACTTCAGCATGGAGGTAATAGGAGTAGACTGCTGTTCATCACCCTGCTGATTGGCAATGCGCGTAAAGAGCAATGGCAAAACGCCAGCCAGGATCGTACCCGTCACCCACGGCAGGACGTTCATCAATTCTGTTGATACTTTACTGACCAGTAGCTGGCCTAAAAACGTCCCCACGTAATAGATCATCATATAGGCGGCAAGCAAGCGTCCGCGATTACGCGAAGTCCCGCTGCACATCAGCGCACTTTCCACTACCACCCAAATCATGGCGCAGCCAACACCGGCGATAAAACGCCAGGTCATCCAGCTCCAGAACCCCACCATAACCCCCAGGCCGATACAGCCCGCGGCAAAAATAAGCGAGGCAATGTAATAGCTGCGATTAAAACCAAGGTGTTTTATTAAATACCCGGTCAGCAACGTCCCTACCAGATTGCCGGTAAAGTAGGAAGAACTCACCACACCTACCTGCCAGGTGGGCAGATTTTCATGGGCGAGCCAAAGCGGGACGAGCGTGTTTAACACGGCGATCGCCAGGGTCAGCAGAAGCAGCCCGCACAGCAACAGCATGACGGGACGGGTATAGATGGACATGAATAAAAACCGTGAGGAAGTTCAAATTTCATGCGCATCATGCCACTGCCAAAAACATTGTCAATCGGCGCAATCAAAGGGCTGAGGCGCTTTCCGGACGATCGATTTGCATTACTGATTCTTAATGTGAATAGATAAAAAACACAAAAACACATCTGCTTGTTTTTATTGATCTAAAACAAAAATCTCGCGTTGCGTTCAGTCGAAAAATTTCATGGACTCCCCTTACTTTTATTTCTTACTAAACTCTATGCGGGATGCAGATCTGCATTGTCTTCAAAATAGAACAGTGAGTTCTTATTTAGGTATCTAATCCATATATCGTTCTTTCTGTAGACTTAAACTCATCAAATTTCCCCCACTGATGCTGAACAGGAGAAATATCATGACTAAACCTTACGTAAGACTTGATAAAGATAATGCGGCAGTACTGCTGGTCGACCATCAGGCTGGCCTGCTCTCTCTGGTTCGGGATATCGATCCCGATAAATTTAAAAACAACGTGCTTGCCCTCGGCGACTTAGCAAAATACTTCAAACTCCCAACCATTCTGACAACCAGTTTCGAGACAGGACCAAACGGGCCACTGGTACCGGAACTGAAAGCTCAATTTCCCGATGCGCCTTATATTGCTCGCCCCGGAAACATTAACGCGTGGGATAACGAAGATTTCGTGAAAGCAGTGAAAGCGACCGGTAAAAAACAGCTGATTATTGCCGGTGTCGTGACGGAAGTTTGCGTTGCTTTCCCTGCGCTCTCGGCTATTGAAGAAGGTTTTGATGTCTTTGTCGTAACCGATGCGTCGGGTACGTTTAATGAAATTACTCGCCATTCAGCATGGGATCGGATGTCCCAGGCCGGTGCTCAACTGATGACGTGGTTTGGTGTCGCATGTGAGTTGCATCGCGACTGGCGCAACGATATCGAAGGTCTGGCGACGCTGTTCTCTAATCACATTCCTGATTATCGCAATCTGATGACCAGCTACGACACGTTAACTAAACAGAAGTAAAAAACCGGGGCTATGCCCCGGTTTGTCATTTAGCTGGCAACCGCCATACCGACGGTCATATGCAGCCCGTAGAACACGCCACGACCAATCAACTCGCCGACTAACAGCAGAATAAACGCGACGGAAAGCAGTGGAACTGCAGGCTGGTAGCCTTTCACTTGCGGTACAATCCAGCAGCACAGCGCTAAGGCCAGAGCGACAATCCGCCACGCCATCAGCGAGCCGTAATCCGGAACCAGCGCAGACGCCTGTTGAATGGAACTGTGGATCGTCGCCAGTTCAGCCCCCTGCATTACAGACATGATGGCGCTCACGACCAGAGCAAGCACTGAAATAGCCGGCAACAGGCGCATCGCCCAACCGTCCACGCCAGCAATTCTCAGCAACAGATATCCCAGCAGCGGACCGCCCATAAACATCGTCAGGAAGAAGCCCAGCGGCGTCCAGATGCTGTACCAGGTCGGCACAGTATCGATGGTGTTATACACGCGCACCATCATCCAGACAAAAATCACGCCCAGTACCATGGTGACAACTAACCACAGATTGCGTAATACGGGCGACATTTTTTTCAGCGTTGCCAGCAGCCAGCCGATGCCGCCAACGGCAAAGAAAATTGAGCCGCTGGCAATTTCATTACTCAACGCAGAAGACCCTATACGATTGAGTGAGTTAAAGGCGCGCATCGGTGAGCCCAGGTGGAGCATGGAAGCAATAAAGCCAATGCCCATTAATACCCACAGCCCGAGCATGCAGGCAATCACGCGCTGCTGCGATTCAGGGCGTAAGTCCCCTTTCATCAATGCCAGCGCCAGAACGATAAAGCCACCAACTACACACTGTCCGAAGACAGTGAAGATCATCAGCGGCCATTCATGCCATCCACTTCCCATCTTACACCTCCTTCGGATTGGCCAGATAACCTGTAGTATCCCCGGTCGGGCGGCTATTGGCGTTAGGTTTGATGACAATACTTGGTTTGGTAAAGTGCGCGCCCGGCAGTGGCGCTACCGCAGCCAAAGTACCGTGTTTTTTGCGCAGCTCTTCAATCGGACCAAAATCCAGCGCACGCAGTGGGCAGGACTCCACGCAGATAGGTTTCTTGCCTTCAGCGACGCGCTCATGGCAGCCATCACATTTAGTCATATGACCTTTTTCAGCATTGTACTGTGGCGCGCCGTAAGGACAGGCCATGTGGCAATACCGGCAGCCAATGCAAACATCTTCGTCGACAACGACAAAACCATCTTCACGTTTGTGCATCGCGCCGCTCGGACAAACCTTGGTACAGGCTGGATCTTCACAGTGGTTACACGCAATGGAGAGGTAATAAGCAAAGACGTTCTGATGCCAGACGCCGTTGTCCTCCTGCCAGTCGCCGCCTGCGTATTCATAAATGCGGCGGAAGCTGACTTCCGGGGTTAAATTTTTGAAATCTTTGCAGGCCAGTTCGCAGGTTTTGCAACCGGTGCAACGGCTGGAATCAATAAAAAATCCATACTGGGTTGTCATCGGTTACTCCTTACGCCTTTTCAACCTGAACAAGGTTCGTGTGTGACGGATTCCCCTTTGCGAGAGGAGACGGACGCTGGGTCGTCAGGACGTTAATGCAACCGCCCTGATCCACGCGTTTTGCATCCGGGTCATACCAGGCCCCTTCGCCCAATGCCACCACGCCAGGCATCATACGTGGCGTCACTTTCGCCTCGATATGCACTTCACCACGATCGTTAAAGATACGTACCTTGTCGCCGTTGTTAATACCGCGTCGCTGCGCATCCATCGGGTTGATCCACATTTCCTGGCGGCAGGATGCTTTCAGGACGTCCACGTTGCCATAGGTCGAGTGAACGCGAGACTTATAGTGGAAGCCGGTCAGCTGCAAAGGGAATTTCTCCACCAGCGGATCGTTTAAGCTTTCAAAGCCTGGGGTATAAATCGGTAGCGGATCAATTACATCACCTTCCGGCAGTTCCCAGGTTGCCGCGATCTCGGCAAGCTGCTGCGAATAAATTTCGATCTTACCTGACGGCGTGGTCAGCGGATTGGCTTTAGGATCCTCACGGAATGCCTTGTACGCCACATGATGTCCTTGCGGATCGCGCTGTTTAAAGATCCCTTGCTGACGGAATTCTTCAAATGTAGGCAGTTCAGGAATCGCTTTGCGCGACTGCTCATACAGATGGCGCATCCACTCTTCCTGAGTACGACCTTCTGTAAACTGCTGCTCAACGCCAAGGCGCTTCGCCAGCTCGCTGGTCATCTGGTAGATAGTCTTGCATTCGAAGCGTGGTTTGATCGCCTGATCGGTGAAAATCACATAGGACATGTTCCCGCATGAGGCATCCAACGCGAAATCCATCTGCTCAGAGGCGGTACAGTCCGGCAGCAAAATGTCCGCGTATTTCGCCGAGGAAGTCATATGACAGTCGATGACGACGATCATCTCGCACTTCTTCTCGTCCTGCAGGATTTCATGCGTGCGGTTAATATCAGAGTGTTGGTTAATCAGACAGTTACCGGCATAGTTCCAGATCATCTTAATAGGAACATCGAGCTTGTCTTTGCCGCGTACGCCGTCACGCAGGGCCGTCATCTCCGGGCCTCGCTCAATCGCGTCCGTCCACATGAACATCGAGATGCTGGTTTCAACAGGGTTTTCCAGCGTTGGCATACGCTCAAACGGCAAACTGTATGAGCCCTCACGCGCCCCGCTGTTGCCGCCGTTGATCCCAACGTTACCGGTCAGGATAGCGAGCATAGAAATGGCGCGGGTCGCTATTTCACCGTTAGCATGACGCTGCGGCCCCCACCCCTGGCTGATGTATGCCGGTTTAGCGCTACCTATTTCACGCGCCAGTTTGACGATACGTTCAGCGGGAATACCGGTAATCTGCGCCGCCCACTCCGGGGTCTTGGCAATGCCATCCTTACCCTGCCCAAGAATATACGCCTTATAGTGACCGTTCTTCGGCGCGTCGGCCGGTAAGGTTTTCTCGTCGTAACCCACGCAGTATTTGTCGAGGAACGGTTGGTCAACCATATTTTCGGTGATCAGGACATACGCCAGACCATTGACCAGCGCCGCATCAGTACCAGGACGGATCGGGATCCATTCATCTTCACGCCCCGCACCGGTATCCGTATAACGGGGATCGATAATGATCATGCGGGCATTGGATTTCTGTCGCGCCTGTTCAAGGTAATAGGTTACCCCACCCCCGCTCATACGGGTTTCACCAGGGTTATTACCGAACAGAACCACCAGCTTGCTGTTTTCAATGTCGGACGGGCTGTTACCGTCAGCCCAGCCGCCGTAGGTATAGTTCAACCCGGCAGCGATTTGCGCTGAAGAGTAGTCACCGTAGTGATTAAGATAGCCGCCGCAGCAGTTCATCAACCGTGCTACCAGCGTTTTACCCGGCGGCCACGAGCGCGTCATAGTGCCACCCAGCGTACCGGTACCGTAGTTCAGGTAGATAGACTCATTGCCGTAGTCTTTGATAAGACGCTGCATATTGCTGGCAATGATGTCGTAGGCTTCATCCCAACTGATGCGCTCAAATTTTCCTTCGCCACGCTTACCAACGCGTTTCATCGGGTATTTCAGACGATCGGGATTATAGACTCGGCGACGCATGGAACGACCACGCAGACAGGCGCGTACCTGGTGCAGACCGTCATAGTTGTCATCGCCGGTGTTGTCGGTTTCGACATACTTTATTTCACCGTCGACCACATGCATACGCAGCGGGCACCGGCTGCCGCAGTTCACCGTACACGCGCTCCAGATCACTTTCTCATTAATCGGTGTCGGATTAAGGGCTTCTGCGGCATTTGCAATACGGGTAAATGGCAGGGTAAACGCGCTACTGGCCACCGCCAGTCCGCCTATCGCCGTCGTTTTCACCAAACCGCGGCGACTAACCTCAGCTGCCAGCACGGCATCGGGGATCTTAGTTTTCATAGTGGCTCACTCTGCTGCTCACAATAAACAAAATACAAATATTCGATGTATGGTTTTTTATATAACGTTAATATCGATATACGGGCTGGTAGAAACTGAATTTGCTAAAAGACAGAGAAAAATACTGACTTTCATTCGAAGTCAGTATTACCCCTATGGGAGTAGTCGTTATTGTCCGACGTCAAACGGGCATAAAAAAAGCGCCTTGAGGCGCTTTTTTAGCAGAGAAAGGTAGCTTAGCCGATGAATTCGAGGCCATTCATGTACGGACGTAATACTTCCGGAACCTGAATGCGGCCATCAGCCTGCTGATAGTTTTCCATTACCGCAACCAGCGTACGCCCAACCGCCAGACCGGAACCGTTCAGAGTATGCACTAAACGGGTCTTTTTGTCGGATTTGCTGCGGCAACGCGCCTGCATACGACGAGCCTGGAAATCCCACACGTTGGAGCAAGAGGAGATTTCGCGATAGGTGTTCTGCGCCGGGATCCACACTTCCAGATCGTAAGTTTTGCATGCGCCGAAGCCCATGTCGCCAGTGCACAGGATGATTTTGCGATACGGCAGACCCAGCAGTTGCAGGACCTTCTCGGCATGGCCGGTCATCTCTTCCAGCGCGTCCATCGAATCTTCCGGGCGAACAATCTGCACCATCTCAACTTTATCGAACTGGTGCATACGGATCAGACCACGCGTGTCACGACCGTAAGAACCTGCTTCAGAACGGAAGCACGGCGTATGCGCAGTCATTTTGATCGGCAGCGCATCTTCATCGATGATTTCGTCGCGCACCAGGTTGGTCAGCGGAACTTCTGCTGTTGGGATCAGCGCATAGTTGCTGCTGTCAGCTTCTTCATCCAGCGGACGGGTATGGAACAGATCGCCAGCGAATTTCGGCAGTTGGCCTGTACCGTACAGCGTGTCGTGGTTAACCAGATACGGGACGTAGTTTTCGCTATAGCCATGCTGTTCGGTATGCAGATCCAGCATGAACTGAGACAGCGCACGGTGCATACGCGCAATCTGCCCTTTCATAACAACAAAACGAGAGCCGGTCAGCTTAACCGCCGCGGCGAAATCAAGACCCGTGTGCATTTCACCCAGGGTAACGTGATCGCGCACTTCGAAATCAAACTCACGCGGAGTACCCCAGCGGCTGACTTCGACGTTGTCATTTTCATCTTTACCCACCGGAACGTCGTCCGCTGGCAGGTTAGGAATAGTCAGCGCAATGTCGCGGATCTCGGCCTGTAAGGTATCAAGTTCAGCTTTCGCGGCATCCAGCTCTTCGCCCAGTTTGTTCACTTCCAGACGTAAAGACTCGATATCTTCCCCGCGCGCTTTTGCCTGGCCGATGGATTTCGATCGCGAGTTACGCTCTGCCTGCAGGTTTTCAGTTTGTACCTGCAGAACTTTACGACGCTCTTCAAGAGCGCGCAGCTTATCTACATCCAGCTTAAAGCCCCGGCTTGCCAGTTTTTCTGCGACTGCGTCTGGCTCATTACGCAGCAGATTGGGATCGAGCATGCTTATCCTGTGCTTATCGAATTAAAATAGGAGAAAGTGACCACAGCCTGCGGTCACAGGGATACAGAGACAACATTACCGCAACGATAACACTAACGGTAGCGTTTTATAGGGCTATTTTGATCCTGTCCGGCGAGCCAGGCGAGCTTTTCGCCAATCTTGCCTTCAAGACCTCTGTTTGTGGGCCGATAATAGCGCGTTTGTGCCATTTCCTGCGGGAAGTACTCTTCTCCGGCGGCATAGGCATTAGGCTCATCATGGGCATAACGATACTCCTGACCGTAGCCCATCTCTTTCATCAGCTTAGTCGGCGCATTGCGCAGGTGAACCGGCACGTCGTAATCCGGACGTTCGCGGGCATCAGACAGCGCGGCTTTGAAGGCGGTGTAAACCGCATTACTCTTCGGCGCACAGGCCAGATAAACAATCGCCTGAGCAATCGCGCGTTCGCCTTCCGCGGGTCCCACGCGGGTAAAGCAGTCCCATGCGGAAATCGCCACCTGCATGGCGCGGGGATCGGCATTGCCGACATCTTCTGAGGCAATCGCCAGACAGCGACGGGCAACGTACAGCGGATCGCCACCAGCGGTAATAATTCGCGCATACCAATAAAGCGCCGCATCTGGGGCGCTTCCACGTACCGACTTGTGTAATGCGGAGATGAGATCGTAAAAACGATCGCCTTTATTATCGAAACGCGCACTACGTTCACCGGCAATTTCGGTGAGCAATTCTGGTTTCAATACGCGCTTGCCGGAATCATCAACTTCGGCCATATCGGCCATCATTTCCAGCGTATTCAGCGCCCGCCGCGCGTCACCATTAACCAGTTCGGCAATAGCCCGACGCGTTTCTGGCGGCAGAACAATATCCTGGCCGCCATAACCACGCGCTTTGTCTGACATCGCCTGGTCCAGCACCTGTTCAATGTCGTCGGAAGTTAACGATTTCAGTAGATAAACGCGTGCACGCGACAACAGCGCCGAATTGAGCTCAAACGAGGGGTTTTCAGTGGTGGCGCCAATAAACGTAATGGTACCGTCTTCAATATGCGGTAAAAACGCATCCTGTTGGCTTTTATTAAAACGGTGAACTTCGTCCACGAACAGGATCGTGCGTCGACCCGCGTTACGGTTCTGACGCGCACGCTCAATCGCTTCACGAATTTCTTTAACGCCAGACGTAACTGCCGAAATTCGTTCGACATCGGCGTTGGCGTAACGGGCAATAACTTCGGCAAGCGTCGTTTTCCCGGTCCCCGGCGGTCCCCATAAAATCATGGAGTGCAGATGCCCGGCCTCGATAGCGCGCGGCAAGGGTTTGCCCGCAGCCAGCAGATGCTGCTGGCCGATATACTGCGCTAAATTTTCTGGCCGCATACGCGCGGCCAGCGGCTGAAAAGTATTATCAGAAAAGTCGAGCGACAGATTGCTCACTCACACGCCTCTACTTACGTTGATCGTCAACCGTTACACCTTGCGGCGGGGTAAAGGTGAATTTAGAGGATTCAATCGCACCATTCTGCTGAGATTTCAGCTGATAGCTGCTGCGCTGATCGTCTTGTTCAACGGCGCTGAACTGGTGGATCGTCCCGTCACGCCCAACATTGATAGTAAACTGCTTAAGGTTACCGCTGCTGGTTTTTGGCGTCAGCACGAAATCATCGCCATTTTGCTTAATATTGTACTGCTGCCAGTCGCTGGCTTGGTTACGCGCAATCAGCATGAACGGCGTGTTGCCCGTGGCGTCTTTCAGCCATGTCGCAGTCGCTTGCTCAACAAACGGGTTAAAGAACCACAGCGTTTTACCATCGGAAACCAGGATGCTCTCGTCAGGCTGCGTCATATGCCAGTTAAACAGATTAGGACGTTTAACCCATAAGTCACCCTGACCTTCCTGCACCGCCGCACCGCTACCGTCCGTGACCTTCTGAGTAAAGCTGGCATGGAAACTACTGACTTTATCCAGGCGGCTTTTCAGGTCGCTGGCAGCATCTGCCCACACGCTGCTCACCACAAAGCTCGACAATAATGCACAGGTGATTGCGATTCTTTTCATTGTTATTCCTCAAAATACGTCACTCCCAACGGGGAGATCCCTCTGCTATCCATTTCAGGCCAAAAATCAGCATGAGGAAAGTAGAAAATACTGAATTACTTAACTTTGCAATCATTCGAAGGGCGGCGGAGCCAGCACTTCACGATTACCATTATGCCCTTGCTCGCTGACAATTCCCTGCGCTTCCATCTGTTCGATGATACGCGCCGCTCGGTTGTAACCGATACGGAACTGACGCTGGACGCCGGAGATTGAGGCTTTGCGTTTCTGGGTGACAAAGTTTACCGCCTGATCGAACAGCGGATCCAACTCTTCGCCACCATCAAAGCCGCCACCGCCGCCTTCGCTTTCGCTGTCAGACGTAATGCCGTCAACGTATTGTGGACGACCGCGCGCTTTCCAGTCCTGAACCACAGCGTGAACTTCTTCATCACGTACAAAGGCGCCGTGTACACGCACTGGGATCGTTGAGTTTGGTGCGGAATACAGCATGTCACCCATACCCAACAGCGATTCCGCGCCGCCCTGGTCAAGGATGGTACGCGAGTCAATTTTACTGGACACGGTAAAGGCGATACGCGTTGGGATGTTCGCTTTAATCAGACCAGTGATAACGTCAACCGACGGTCGCTGGGTCGCCAGCACCAGGTGGATCCCCGCCGCACGCGCTTTTTGCGCCAGACGAGCAATCAGTTCTTCCACCTTTTTACCCACGGTCATCATCAGGTCGGCGAATTCATCCACCAGCACAACAATATACGGCAGTTTTTCCAGCACCGGATGCTGAACATCCATACTGTCGCCCGGCTTCCAGTACGGGTCCGGAATCGGACGCCCCATACGGGCGGCTTCAGCAATTTTTTCGTTATAACCGGCAAGGTTACGCACGCCAAGCGCCGACATCAGCTTGTAGCGACGTTCCATTTCATTGACGCTCCAGCGCAGGGCGTTGGCAGCATCTTTCATGTCGGTCACAACTTCAGTCAGCAAATGCGGAATGCCTTCATAAACCGACAGTTCCAGCATTTTCGGGTCAATCATGATAAAGCGAACGTCTTCCGGCTGCGCCTTGTATAACATGCTGAGGATCATGGCGTTCACCCCAACCGACTTACCGGAACCGGTTGTCCCTGCCACCAGCAGGTGCGGCATTTTCGCCAGATCGGCAACTACCGGTTCGCCCGCAATATCTTTACCCAGTACCACGGTCAGCGGAGATGAGTTATCACGGAATTTGGCGTTATCCAACACTTCGCGCAGATAAACGGTTTGACGTTTTTTGTTGGGTAACTCCAGCCCGACATACGGTTTGCCCGGAATGACCTCGACCACGCGTACCGCTGCGGTCGACAATGAACGCGCCAGATCTCGCGACAGGTTGGAAATACGCGCCGCTTTAACTCCAGGAGCAAGATTAAGCTCAAAGCGGGTAATGACCGGACCAGGAGAGTAGTTCACCACATCGGCTTTAATGCGGAAGTCCGCCAGACGAGCCTCCACCAGACGAGCCATTTGCTCCAGAGCAAAAGTATCTATCGGCTCAACCTCACTCGGCGGCGGCGTGAGCAGATCCAACGATGGCAGCGGCGTACTTGGACGGTGCGCCGGACGACTGTCGCCATTACGCATCAGGAGCGGATGGATCAGACTATCCTGCGGCGATGGTGTAACAGGCTGCGCTGGCTGCTGATAATGCTGCTGCGGTGCGACTGGCTGCGCTGGCTGCTGATAATGCTGCTGTGGTGCGACTGGCTGCGCTGGCTGCTGATAAAGCTGTTGTGGTGCGACAGGCTGCGCCGGCTGCTGAAAATGCTGCTGTGGTGCGACAGGCTGCGCTGGCTGCTGGTAATGCTGCTGCGGTGCGACAGGCTGCTGGTACTGCGGCGCAGGCTCCGGCATTACGCCTGGAGTAAATAGCGGCTCATGCGGACCATCATCCACCAGCGTTTTCATTGGCGAAAATTCAAAGTCATCAAGCGAGAACGGATTCGCTCCGGCAGGCTGTTCACCGGAATAGCGCTGCTGCTGGGAAGAGGCAAACTGGCGAGCCAGTTCCGCTTCTGCGGCTGAATCATCATCAGTCTGACTGGCATCATCCTGATACTCGTCGCCGTAGCGGTGCTGCTGCGACTGGGCGAACTGACGCGCCAGCTCATCTTGCTGCATTGCGTCAATTTCTTCGTCACTGTACGCATCTATATCAAGATGCTCTTCGCGCGCCTTCTCTTCAGCCATACGTTGTGACGGCAGTTTTATGCCATACGACGCCAGCTCCCGACGAGTAGGTACGCGCACACGATTCGGACGCGGTAACTGCGGACCAATCCCCTCTTTCACCTGTGGACGCGGCGCACCGCTACCCGCAAGACTAAAGACAGGTGCAGCGGCAGCCGCACCCGCCCCTAAAGCGGCGTTTTTCACCCCGGCGGCCAGCGGCGCAACGGCAGCAACTGACTCAACGGGCGGTATGGATGCTGCCGTCGGCATAGACGGCTTAACACGTTCAGGCTCCTGAGCAGGCTCTGGAATCGGCTGATACCAGGCGGCCAGTTGCTCGCGCTCACGTGCACGTTTCTCTTCAACTTCTTCAAAATAGTAGAGTGGCGGACGAGTCGGTTTAACCTCTTCAACCACCGGCTCAGGTTCCACTACAGGCGGTTGTTCAACCGCAGGCTGCTGGAACGCGGCGTTTTGTTGAAAGGTTGATTCCGGCTGATAAACAGGTTGCTGCACGGGATCCGGCTGATAAGCAGGTTCCGGCTGCCAGTTGTGCTCCGCGGTAAATCCCTGCGGCTGCGGACTTTCTTCCACAACCGGCTGCTGCCATGGTTCATACTGCTGCTGCACCGGTGGCTGTGCGTAGTGAACTGGCTGAGGATAACCCTCAGGCGCTGGCGCAATCACCGCATCACCGGTTTGCGGACCAGGCACGGCTTGCCAGGCTACGGCTGGGGCCGGTTGTTCCATAACCGTATTGGTCACTGGCGACGTTTGCAGCAGCGGATCAACCGGTGCGCTCCAGGCCTGAGCTGCCGTTGTCGCTGCCGCTGCGGCGGCAACTGGCTCTGTCACCGAATGACCATTCAGCAGTGGGTCAAGTTCGTCATATTCAGGCAGCGTCGCACGATTACCGGAGAACAGCACATCGTTAGGATCGGCAACCACGCCACGAGCGCTGTATTCAATTTCGTCTTCATCATCCATGCGTTTGCCGGAAAACAGCGCGGCATCAGTATGACGGCCAAGCGGGTTGGTAAATTTCTCCGCCAGACGCTTACGGCGCGCTAACGCACCGCGCAGAATACGCGCCCGACGCGATTCATGAGGTTTGCCATCAGCGGTGTCGAAAGACTCATCTTCATCTTCATATTCTTCGTCATCGACCCAGGTATCATCGCGACGGGTACGGTTGCTGGCAAACGTCAGGATATTGAGTAACCAGCCGCCCAGTTTTTCCGCAATGCTCACCCATGACCAGCCGGTAAACAGCGTTAATCCCGCAGCCCAAATGCACAATAGCGTCAGCGTACCGCCGCTACTGTGCAGTAATGGTTGCAACGTGGTGCTGAGCAGGCTGCCGATCACGCCGCCAGAGGCGAAATACCAGATGTCATCGGCATTGATTGCGGCAAGCCCGCAGGAGGTAAGGATCAGCGCCAAAACGCCAATAATACGCAGCGAAACGGCAAAATAATCGACGTATTCGTCGCTGGCCTGGTGTCGCCATGCAAACCAGCAGCCGCCGACAATGATGACGGGAATGGTGTAGGCCATGACGCCAAAAATAAAGAACAGTGTGTCTGCCAGCCATGCTCCGGGTATTCCCCCAAGATTATGGATAGGTTCGTGCCACGCGGTTTGCGACCAACTGGGATCCGAAGGGTTAAAGCTGAGTAAGGCAGCCATCAACCAGACGGCAAAAAGGGCAATAAGGATCAGTAGCGCTTCCAGGAGTCGGCGCCCGCTGCTTAACTTCGTCAATGTGACGTCTTTGTCTTCAGTGTATTCCTGGCTCAAAAACGGCTCTCCAGGTTTCAGGCTTTTCCTGCCCGATGCTAAAACGGACAACAGCACCGGGTTGCCCCGGCACTGTTGCTGTATGGATTAACAGGAGTGTAATCAAACTGCGTCGATTTTGCACCTGTTCCGTGTTAGCGCGTCTTAATTACCAGACGATTGCTCTGTTTGACTTCTTCCATTACGACATAAGTACGTGTGTCATTCACGCCAGGCAGACGCAGCAGGGTTTCCCCCAACAGCTTACGGTACGCCGACATATCCGGTACGCGTGTTTTCAACAAATAGTCGAAATCACCGGAAACCAAATGACACTCTTGAATTTCTTCAAGTTTTTGTACTGCAGAGTTAAATTGCTCAAACACATCCGGGGCGCCACGATTCAGAGTAATCTCAACAAAAACCAGAAGTGATGCATCCAGATAATGCGGGTTTAACAGCGCTGTATAGCCCTGAATAAAACCCTGTCTTTCCAACCGACGCACACGCTCAAGGCAGGGCGTTGGTGAAAGTCCCACACGTTTAGAAAGCTCGACGTTAGAAATACGCCCATCCTTTTGCAGCTCATTAAGAATGTTACGATCGATACGGTCGAGATCTTTGCCAGGGCGCTTCTTACTATCTACCATTATTATTGTCTCTCTGTATTCCTTCCCTACTCCTGCCTGACTCTACCAACATCACTGTTCAGAGTCGCTACCCATCAAAATAAACCGCAACCCAGAGGGATTTTCGGTTTGTAATGCCTGGGCTTATGGTGAGAAGACCGTTGCCTGTCGGCGGCTATCGACATCACGAATGGCATCTGTCCACACCATGCGTAGATTTCGCTAACACGGTAAACATGGTATCTACATGCATGATTATGCAGCACATACATGACACATTTTTTTCTTCCTTGACTGTTTTCGCAAAACAGCAGGTGATTGTCAAAGTAAAACATCGATTTTTAGTACAACATGCCAGTTATTCATTCGCAGTGATGGAAAATCGTCATTTTATCACCTTATAACTGACCGATTTTTAGTAGAAATCGTTATAGTATTACGACTTATTCCCCCGCTCATCGGTTTCTGCTATTACACAAATTGTTAACAAAATCGCCATACTCTTTTTTTACGCCTGTAAATTCCCTACAATCCTGCTCATTGCCTGCCAACAACTATGGGGATCTCATGGGCGCAACCAAACACAGTAAACTTCTTATTCTGGGCTCAGGCCCTGCGGGATATACCGCTGCGGTCTACGCTGCACGCGCTAACCTGCAACCGGTACTGATTACCGGTATGGAAAAAGGTGGTCAACTGACCACAACAACAGAAGTGGAAAACTGGCCTGGCGATCCGCACGATCTCACTGGCCCGCTGCTGATGGAGCGTATGCACGAACATGCGACCAAATTTGATACAGAAATCATTTTTGATCACATCAGCAAAGTTGATCTGCAAAACCGCCCTTTCCGTCTGACCGGCGATAGCGGAGAGTACACCTGTGACGCACTGATCATCGCTACCGGCGCTTCAGCACGTTACCTGGGCCTGCCTTCAGAAGAAGCATTCAAAGGCCGCGGCGTTTCCGCCTGCGCGACCTGCGACGGTTTCTTCTACCGTAACCAAAAAGTTGCGGTGATTGGCGGTGGCAACACTGCGGTTGAAGAAGCGCTGTATCTGGCGAATATCGCATCTGAAGTGCATTTGATTCACCGTCGCGACAGTTTCCGCGCAGAGAAAATTCTCATCAAGCGTTTAATGGATAAAGTTGAAAACGGCAACATCGTGCTGCACACCCACCGCACGCTGGAAGAAGTAACCGGCGATCAAATGGGCGTAACCGGGCTGCGCCTGCGTGATACGCAAAACACTGACAATGTGGAGTCACTTGACGTTGCCGGATTGTTTGTCGCTATCGGTCACAGCCCGAATACGGCCATTTTCGACGGTCAGCTTGAACTGGAAAACGGCTACATCAAAGTTCAGTCCGGTATTCACGGTAATGCCACACAAACCAGCATTCCGGGGGTCTTCGCAGCCGGTGACGTAATGGATCATATTTATCGCCAGGCGATCACCTCTGCGGGCACAGGCTGTATGGCCGCGCTCGATGCAGAACGTTATCTCGACGGTCTGGCGGACGCTTGCAAATAAGTTTTACAAATCAGTAACAAAAGTAAAAAAGGCGACTATAAGTCGCCTTTATTTTTGCCTCGTTGTAACATTGCCCTGCCCAAAAATTCCAATAACTCACCTGCTAAGCGTGCAATGAATAAAACCCGTCAAAAAGAGCTGACCCGCTGGTTAAAACAGCAAAGTGTAATTTCCCAACGATGGCTGAACATTTCACGCCTGTTGGGGTTCGTGAGTGGTCTGTTAATCGTCGCTCAGGCCTGGCTCATGGCCCGCATTCTGGACCATATGATCATGGCCAACATTCCCCGAGAGGCGCTACTGCTTCCGTTCATCGTGCTGGTATTGATTTTCATCCTGCGGGCATGGGTCGTCTGGTTACGCGAACGGGTCGGGTTTCACGCAGGGCAACATATTCGCTTTGAAATTCGCCGCCAGGTGCTTGACCGTCTGCAACAGGCAGGTCCGGCCTGGATACAGGGCAAACCGGCCGGGAGCTGGGCCACGCTGATCCTGGAGCAGATTGACGATATGCATGATTACTATGCACGTTATCTGCCGCAAATGGCGCTGGCCGTATGCGTCCCATTATTGATTGTGGCGGCGGTATTCCCGTCAAACTGGGTAGCCGCCCTTATTCTGCTCGGAACAGCCCCGCTGATCCCGTTATTTATGGCAATGGTCGGAATGGGCGCTGCCGATGCTAACCGCCGCAATTTTCAGGCTCTTGCCCGCCTCAGCGGTCATTTCCTCGATCGTCTGCGGGGCATGGAAACGCTAAGAATATTTGGTCGCGGTGAAGCCGAAACGGAAAGCATCCGCGCTGCGTCGCAAGATTTCCGCCAGCGCACCATGGAAGTCCTGCGCCTGGCGTTCCTGTCATCCGGTGTCCTTGAGTTCTTTACCTCTCTGTCTATTGCGCTGGTGGCGGTTTACTTCGGTTTTTCCTACCTCGGAGAGCTCGATTTCGGCCACTACGGGACGGGCGTCACGCTGGCAGCAGGCTTCCTCGCGCTCATTCTGGCGCCGGAGTTTTTCCAGCCCCTGCGCGATCTGGGCACGTTTTATCACGCCAAAGCGCAAGCCGTTGGTGCAGCTGATAGTCTGAAAACTTTCATGGAAACCCCGCTGGCTCATCCAGAGCGTGGCGACATTGAGCTGGCGACGAAAGACGCCGTTTCACTTGAGGCACACGATCTGATTATCACTTCGCCGGAAGGTAAAGTGCTGGCCGGCCCGCTCAACTTTACCCTGGCAGCCGGTCAACGCGCGGTGCTGGTTGGACGTAGCGGTTCCGGTAAAAGTTCGCTGCTTAATGTCCTGTCCGGTTTCCTCTCTTATCGGGGATCGCTGCGAATTAACGGCTTTGAACTTCGCGACCTGTCACCTGATTCCTGGCGTAAACAACTGTCATGGGTCGGGCAAAATCCGCAACTTCCTGCCGCCACGTTACGCGAAAACGTTCTGCTGGCTCGCCCCGATGCCAGCGAAGAACAGCTACAAGCCGCACTCGACAGCGCATGGGTCAGCGAGTTTTTACCGCTGCTGCCGCAGGGCGTGGATACGCCAGTCGGCGATCAGGCGGCCCGACTTTCCGTCGGGCAAGCGCAGCGCGTTGCCGTCGCTCGCGCCTTACTCAATCCCTGTCAGTTACTGCTGCTGGATGAACCCGCCGCCAGCCTTGATGCGCACAGCGAACAACGCGTGATGCAGGCGTTGAACGCGGCATCTCGCCGCCAGACCACGTTGATGGTGACGCACCAGTTGGAAGATCTTGCCGACTGGGACGCTATCTGGGTGATGCAGGACGGACAGATCGTTGAACAAGGTACCTGGACCGAACTTAGCTCAGCCAACGGGGCTTTTGCGACATTACTGGCTCATCGTCAGGAGGACATCTAAATGCGCGCTTTGCTACCTTATCTGACGCTGTATAAACGTCACAAATGGATGTTAACGCTGGGGATCGTTCTGGCGATCGTCACGCTGCTGGCAAGTATTGGTTTGCTGACGCTTTCAGGGTGGTTCCTGTCGGCTTCTGCGGTGGTTGGCGTCACCGGAATTTACAGCTTTAACTATATGCTCCCTGCCGCAGGCGTACGCGGCGCAGCGATCACCCGCACCGCGGGGCGTTATTTCGAACGACTGGTCAGCCATGACGCAACGTTCCGTGTGCTGCAGCATTTGCGTATTTATACCTTCAGCAAACTGCTGCCGCTCTCTCCTGCGGGCCTGTCCCGTTATGGACAGGGTGAATTACTTAACCGCGTGGTGGCTGATGTCGACACGCTCGATCATCTGTACTTGCGCGTGATCTCCCCGCTGGTAGGGGCTTTTGTCGTAATCATGGTGGTCACGCTGGGGCTAAGCGTTCTCGATTTCACGCTGGCTATCACCCTCGGCGGTATTATGCTGCTGACCTTATTTATTCTGCCCCCACTCTTTTATCAGGCAGGCAAAAGCACCGGACAAAGTCTGACACATCTGCGTGGGCAATATCGTCAGCAGTTAACCTCCTGGCTACAGGGCCAGGCTGAATTGACCATTTTTGGTGCCAGTGAACGCTACCGCGCTCAAATGGAAGCCACCGAGCTGCAATGGCACGAAGCCCAGAGACGCCAGTCTGAATTAACGGCGTTGTCGCAGGCGGTCATGCTGTTAGTCGGCGCGCTGGCAGTGATTATGATGCTATGGATGGCCTCAGGCGGCGTGGGCGGTAACACCCAGCCAGGCGCACTGATCGCGCTGTTTGTCTTCTGTGCACTAGCCGCGTTCGAAGCGTTAGCGCCTGTCACCGGCGCGTTTCAGCATCTCGGCCAGGTTATTGCCTCTGCGCTGCGCATCACCGAACTGACCGAACAGCAGCCAGAAGTGACCTTCCCGGATGCGGGTTCCTCGGTTTCAGAGCAGGTAACCCTTACGCTACGCGATGTGTCATTCAGCTATCCAGGACAGGCGCAAAAGGCGCTCGATACACTTTCCCTGCAGGCCAACCCCGGTGAACACATTGCGATTCTCGGTCGCACCGGCTGTGGTAAGTCAACGTTATTGCAATTGCTAACCCGCGCATGGGATCCGCAGAGTGGCGAGATCCTGATTAACGAACAGCCGATTGCGACCCTTAGTGAAGCCACGCTGCGCCAGAGTATCAGCGTCGTGCCACAGCGCGTGCATCTGTTCAGCGCTACGCTTCGCGATAACCTGTTGCTGGCGGCACCGCACGCCGGCGATGACGCATTAGCCGCGATGTTGTGCCGCGTCGGTCTGGACAAACTGCTTGAGGATGATGGACTCAACGCATGGCTGGGCGAAGGCGGTCGTCAGCTTTCTGGCGGCGAGCTCCGTCGTCTGGCTATCGCCCGCGCCTTATTGCACGATGCTCCGCTGATGCTACTGGATGAACCTACCGAAGGGTTGGATGCCACAACGGAAAGTCAAATGCTTGAATTAATTAGCGATGTCATGCGCAACAAAACCGTATTAATGGTTACACATCGTCTGCGTGGGCTGTCACGTTTTGATCAAATAATAGTAATGGACAACGGACAAATTATTGAGCAAGGTAATCACGCAGATCTGTTAGCCAGGCAGGGGCGTTATTACCAGTTTAAGCAACGTCTGTAAGCTATTATTGAACGATCAAACTCGCGTAGTGGAGTTTCGCTGTCATGCGCCTGGTGCAACTGTCCCGCCATTCCATAGCCTTCCCGTCACCGGAAGGCGCTTTACGCGAGCCTAACGGTTTGTTGGCGCTTGGCGGCGATCTCAGCCCTGCCCGCCTGCTGATGGCTTATCAGCGCGGTATTTTCCCATGGTTTTCACCTGGCGACCCCATCCTTTGGTGGTCGCCCGATCCGCGCGCCATTCTTTGGCCCGAGAAATTTCACCTCAGCCGTAGCATGAAACGCTTTCATAAAAATTCGCCTTATCGCGTGACGCTCAATTACGCGTTTGGTCAGGTGATTGAAGGCTGCGCGAATGACCGGGAAGAGGGCACCTGGATAACGCATGATGTGGTGGATGCTTACCATCGGCTGCACGAACTGGGGCATGCCCACTCAATTGAGGTGTGGCGACAAAATGAATTAGTGGGCGGTATGTATGGCGTGGCGCAAGGTACGCTGTTTTGTGGCGAATCGATGTTCAGCCGTCAGGAAAATGCGTCGAAAACCGCACTGCTTGTTTTTTGCGCTGAATTTATCCGTCAGGGCGGAAAATTAATCGACTGCCAGGTATTAAATAGCCACACAGCCTCGCTGGGCGCCGTCGAAACACCGCGTCGGGAGTACCTTGAGCACCTGAGCAGACTGCGCCAGCAGCGGCTACCGAGCCATTTCTGGATTCCCAGGATGTTATTTTCACCTCAGGAGTGAATGTTTTCGGCACATTTTTTGTCGGGGTGTTATAATTGTCGCGCAGAGTTGGTTTAGCCCATTACCCCGCCGCCGTTAAGGAACAGTTCGCGTCAGGCAACGCCTATCGTTTATCTCTTCGTTCCCTTACACGTTGCGCTTTAAGTGCGGCTTTGCCGTGTGTGGATAGAGTAATGCGCCAAACCCGATTTGCTGTGTTTTAAACGCACAAATCTTTACTTATTAAAAGAACTTCGGCATTATCTTGCCGGTTCAAATTACGGTAGTGATACCCCAGAGGATTAGATGGCCAAAGAAGACAATATTGAAATGCAGGGTACCGTTCTCGATACGTTACCTAATACCATGTTCCGCGTAGAGTTAGAAAACGGTCACGTGGTTACTGCACACATCTCCGGTAAAATGCGTAAAAACTATATCCGCATCCTGACGGGCGACAAAGTGACTGTTGAGCTGACCCCGTACGACCTGAGCAAAGGCCGCATTGTCTTCCGTAGTCGCTGATTGTTTTTAACGCCCGAATGGCGTCCAGATAATAAAAGGTCGGTTTAACCGGCCTTTTTTGTGGGCTGAAGCCTGGTATTTAATCCTCAATCATCCGCGCATATTCTTCCGTTAAGAAATCCACTAATGCGCGCACTGACGGTAATAATCCCCTGCGTGATGGAAAGACTGCGTGAATAATTTCTCGCTTAGGTTCCCAACCGTCGAGCAACGCCACCAACTCACCCGCAGCTAATTGATCTTTTACCATCAACTGTGGAAGTTGAACAACACCTACGCCGGCGACTGCGGCTTCGCGTAACGCCAGCATATCGGTGGTGATCATACGCGGCGTGAAATGCACCTCCGCCCGCGCGCCCTGCGGGCCGAATAACTCCCAACGATGCACATGTTTACCAGAGGCCAGACTCAAACCTGGCCAACGGGTCAGCTCTGCCGGAGAGTGTAGCGCCCCCATCTGCTCAATTAACTGCGGGCTGGCATACAAGCGATGTCCTCTGTCCGCCAGGACGCGCATCACCAGGTCGCTATCCTCAAATGGCCGAGGTCTGACGCGAATCGCCACATCCAGACCTTCTCCAACGACGTCAACACGACGGTTAGTGGCCTCCAGTTGTACTGATACGTCAGGATAACGTGCCATAAAACGGGCAAGCATTGGCCCGATATGCACATGCAGCAATGTGACAGGACAAGTCAGCTTCACAACGCCGCGCGGTTCAACCTGTAACGCGGCAATGGCATCCTGTGCCGCCTGCGCCTCCACCAGCATCGCCTTACAGTGTTCGTAAAAGGTTTGCCCGACTTCAGTCACGTTAAATTGCCGGGTGGTTCGCTGAATCAGCCGTACCCCCAGCCTCTCTTCGAGTTGCGCTATCCGTCGGCTCAGTTTTGATTTTGGTTCATCAAGCGCCCGACCCGCCGCCGCGAATCCCCCTTCCTCTACAACATGCACAAACCATGCAAAATCATTGAGATCCGGCCTTGTCATTTCATTGTCCTATTTTTGAGACAGTGAGAGCTATTTTAGCTACTACTCAGCTCGCTGTCATGAATATAAGCTTATTTACATCAAAACAACGCCACTGAGGAGACACATATGAAACAAGTAACAGGCGTCTACACCGCACCTCGCCCACACTGGGTTGGCGATGGATTTCCGGTTCGCTCGATGTTCTCTTACCAGTCTCATGCTGAGCAATTAAGCCCGTTCCTGCTGCTTGATTACGCGGGTCCGCATACGTTCACGCCGGGTAAAGAAAAACGCGGCGTAGGTGAACACCCTCACCGCGGTTTTGAGACGGTGACTATCGTTTACAGCGGCGAAGTTGAACACCGTGATTCAACCGGTCGCGGCGGCATTATCGGCCCTGGCGATGTGCAGTGGATGACCGCTGGTGCAGGAATATTACACGAAGAGTTCCACTCCCCGGAATTTACCCGTCAGGGCGGTGAACTGGAAATGGTGCAACTGTGGGTCAATCTGCCGGCAAAAGACAAAATGGCCGTACCGGGTTATCAGGGCATCAGCAGCGATGTTATTCCCACCGTCGCCTTGCCCGATGATGCAGGCAGCGTTCGCGTGATCGCGGGCAGCTATCAGGATACGAAAGGCCCGGCACACACCTTTTCACCGCTGAACGTCTGGGATATGCGCCTGCAACGTAATCATCCGCTGACGTTGTCCCAGTCTGAAGGGTGGAGCACCGCTCTGGTGGTATTAAAAGGGAATATCACCGTAAACGGCACCACGTCTGCCGGCGAAGCACAACTGGTAGTGCTAAGCCAGCAGGGGAAAACGCTACACATTGAAGCCACCAGCGACGCCAGCGTGCTGCTGCTGTCTGGCGAACCATTGAACGAGCCGATTGTAGGTTACGGTCCGTTTGTGATGAATACGAAACAAGAAATCGCTGAAGCCGTCCGCGATTTTAACTCCGGCCGCTTTGGCCAAATCTGAATCGAAGGAGAAGAATATGTCCAGTCCTGCAAACTTTAATGGTTCACGTCCGGTCATCGATGTGAATGATTCCGTCATGCTGCTTATCGATCATCAGAGTGGGCTGTTCCAGACCGTCGGCGATATGCCAATGCCGGAACTGCGTGCGCGTGCCGCCGCGCTGGCTAAAATCGCAACCCTGGCGAAGATGCCGGTAATTACCACGGCATCGGTACCGCAGGGGCCTAACGGCCCGTTGATCCCAGAGATCCATGCCAATGCGCCACATGCCCAATACGTAGCACGTAAAGGCGAAATCAACGCCTGGGATAACGAAGACTTCGTGAAAGCGGTCAAAGCTACGGGTCGTAAGACGCTGATTATCGCCGGTACGATCACCAGCGTGTGCATGGCTTTCCCGGCCATCAGCGCGGTTGCGGAGGGCTACAAGGTCTTCGCAGTGATCGACGCTTCCGGTACTTACAGCAAAATGGCGCAGGAAATCACCCTGGCACGTGTTGTTCAGGCTGGCGTGATACCGATGGATACCGCCGCCGTCGCTTCTGAAATTCAGGGAACATGGAACCGGGAAGACGCCGCTGAATGGGCGGAAGTGTATACCAAAATCTTCCCGGCTTATCAGTTGCTGATCGAGAGCTATAGCAAGGCCCAGGAAGTCGTGACCAACGGCGAAAAACTGGACTCGCAGCGCTAATCATATTCTCCGCGCCTGTCCGGGCGGAGGAATATGTACATTGCGTAACCAAACGAGAGTTAACACGTAAATTCTGCTTGACCGTATTAGCGCAACTCCCTATAGTAGCGCCCCGTTGCCCCCCAAGCGGTCAGGCAGCAATACAATATGGTGAGGTGTCCGAGTGGCTGAAGGAGCACGCCTGGAAAGTGTGTATACGGCAACGTATCGGGGGTTCGAATCCCCCCCTCACCGCCATATTCAAGAAAGAGCTCGTACGCAAGTACGGGCTTTTTTTTCGCATGTTGCATTTGCCTGATAGCGTCACGCCATCAGGCATGTCGGTTATTGTCGGCTGAGCAGAGTTAACACTTCGTAATGCGCAGTATGTGGGAACATATCGAAAAGTTGGACGCGTTCAATGCGATACCCAGGCAACTCGCGGATATCCTTTGCCATGGTTTGTGCATTACAGCTGGAGTAAACGATAAAACGCGGTGCCATGCGGGAAAGAAAATCGCACAGCGGCTTCCCAATCCCCCGACGAGGCGGATTCACCAGCACCAGGTCCGGCACTTCTCCCTGCGCGGTAGCAAACTGGGTTGAATCCAGCGCCTGAAAATGCAGATTCTGCAACCCAAGCTCCTGCGCCGACTGTTTCGCGCAGGTAATTGCCTCTGGCGCAATTTCAATACCCGTCAGTTTCATCTGCGGCGTGGCGCAGTGCAAACCAAAACCCCCTACGCCGCAAAACAGATCCCACATGTGATTAACCGGAAGCTGACGCACCCAGTCGCGCGCCGTGGCATATAAATGCCCAGCCACCACGGGGTTGGTCTGGAAGAAGCTCTGTGGGCGTATCCACAATGGCACATCGTTAAAGCGTTCAGCCAGCGCCTGTTGTTCCGTCAGGAAGATTTCACTCTCCCCTTCCATAATCGCCATATGCACAGGTTGAATATTGGCGGTGATCACTTTTAACTGCGGAAGCTGCGCCTGTAACCATGGCAGCGCCGTACGCAGTTGTGCCAGTTTCGCATCGGAGCGCAGAACAAAACGCAGCATCATACCGCCATCAAACCGGCTTTCCGTTAACAGCAGATATTTCAGCTCCCCGCGTTTGCGCGCCACGTTATAGGGCGTCAACCCCGCACGGGCGATAAACGGTTTAAGTGCGGCAAACACCGGCGCAAAAGACTCAGGATAGAGCGGACACTCGCACAAATCCTCCGGCGTACCGTCACGATGCAACATCCCCAGCAGCGGTTTTTCCACGCTGCCGCTGACCACCATTTTAGCTTTATTACGAAAAGCGCTCTCCGGGCCGCTGACCGGCGCGCACCATTCTCCGACCGGATAATCGGCCAGCAGATTCTGCAGATCGGCTGTTTTGGCGAAGAGTTGATCGGCGACAGGCTGCGTTATCCACTGACAAGAGCGGCAGCGTTCGGCGTCATAAAGTGCGCACTGCATACAAAAACCTACAAATTAACAGGGGGCGAAGATTATACACGTTATTGCAAGCGGAAGAACCGCCTGCTGGACGCAGGAACAAACAGCAGTAGCAACACCAGCATATCCGGTAATTTTTGCATCACCAGCGTATGCAGGATTTCACGTCTGGACTCTCCCGCAATACTGAACAGTTCCGGATATCCATAGCCCAATGAGGCCGCCCACAGATAGAAGCTGGCGATAATCTGGGTCAGTAGATAGACCCAGCGTGCCCAGTTCCGACCTTTAACCAGCGAAAATGCGCAGTAAATTTCGATAAACAGCAGCACCAGGCTACCCAGAAACACCAGCGTCAAATTCCAGGTCTGGACGCTGCGATGAATAAACTCGCTGGTTCCGCGAAACCCGAGCGTATTAAAAATCATCAACAGATCGAGACAGCGGATCATGATAATAGCCAGCGCCGCCACCTGCACTAAAGTAGGGACGTTTAAACGGGCATGTGATGTGGATGATTTCTTAAAAAATCCCAACGCGTCGTCTTCCATGAAAACGGCGCAGCCACCGCAGCTGCGCCGTATAGACAGGTTGGCAGATTTTAGTTTTTTCAGCCGCGTCTTGCACGTTGGATATCGCGAATCCGTTGTTTTTCTGTTCGCGCCATCAGATACCACGCGATAAATCCGATAATTCCTACTACGCCAAGTATCAACGTCGCCAGCGCGTTGATCTCCGGATTGACCCCCATACGTACGCTGGAGAACACCAGCATGGGTAACGTTGTGGCGCCAGGACCAGAGACAAAACTGGCAATGACCAGATCATCAAGCGACAGCGTGAAGGCCAGTAACCACCCTGAGATCACCGCCGGCATAATCATCGGCAGCGTGATGACGAAAAAGACCTTCAGCGGCGTGGCGCCAAGATCCATCGCCGCTTCCTCAATGGAGTGATCCAGTTCGCGTAAACGCGAGGAAATCACTACCGCCACGTACGCTGTACAGAATGTGACGTGCGCCAGCCAGATGGTCAACATACCGCGATCCGCTGGCCAGCCGATGGCGTGCGCCAAAGCCACAAACAGCAGCAGCAGCGACAAACCGGTAATGACATCCGGCATCACCAGCGGTGCGGTGATCATAAAGGCGAAACCATTTGATCCACGAAAACGACCAAAGCGCACCATCACCACGGCGGCGATGGTACCGAGAATTGCCGCCATCGTCGCAGCACAGGCGGCAATCGTTAAGCTCATGCCGACGGCGCTTATCATCGCGCTATCGTGGAAAAGCTCACCATACCAACGCGTTGACCACCCCGCCCAGACCGTCACCAGCTTGGAGCTGTTAAACGAATAGATAACCAACATCAGCATCGGCGCGTACAGGAAGGTAAAACCCAGTACCAGGATAAAAATACGCCACGGCGAGCGAACGACCGGTAAGTTATTCATCCGTGTTCCCCCACGCTTTTTTGCTGATATTTATGGAACCACATGATCGGCACAATCAGTAACAGCAGCATAATAATGGCGACGGCAGAAGCCACCGGCCAGTCACGGTTATTGAAAAACTCCTGCCAAAGCACACGCCCAATCATGATGCTGTCCGGGCCGCCCAGCAGTTCAGGGATCACAAACTCCCCAACCGCCGGGATAAATACCAGCATTGACCCGGCGATAATCCCGCCCTTGGTCAACGGCACGATCACGCTAAAGAAGGTTTTTAACGGTCGGGCACCTAAATCCAGCGCCGCTTCCACCAGCGAGTAATCAATACGTGTCAGCGCGGTATAAATCGGCAGCACCATAAAGGGCAAATAGGCGTAAACAATACCGATATAGACCGCCAGATTGGTGTGCAGAATCGTCAACGGTTGGTCGATAACGCCCAGCCACATCAGAACGTTGTTCAGGACACCGTTATTTTTCAGGATCCCCATCCAGGCGTATACGCGAATCAAAAATGACGTCCAGGACGGCAGGATCACCAGCAGCAACAGAATATTGCGTGTCGAGGGTTTGCTGTGCGCGACCGCCCATGCCAGCGGATATCCCAACAGCAGGCAACAGACAGTCGAAATCCCTGCTACCTGCAAAGATTGCAGGTACGCATCAAAATAGAGCGGATCGTCCGTCAGTTGCAGGAAATTGCCTAAATTGAGGGTGATGGATAACTGATCGTCAGCCCATGAAATGAGGTCGGTATACGGCGGAATAGCCCGCGCCATTTCAGCCAAACTGATTTTGAAGACGATCAGAAACGGCAGCAGAAACAGGAGCATCAGCCACACATACGGCAGCGCGATGACCAGCTTGCGCCCGTGCTTCATTTGCAGCCGCGACATAAACAGCGTGAAACGCCCCACGTTATCCACGCGCGCCGGAGGTTCAAGTGTACTCATCTTCGCTCCTTAAACCGTCAACACCACACAGCTGTCCGCATCCCAACATAAACGGACTTCGTCACCCCAGGTTGGTAATCCCTTGCGATAACGATGTTCATTTTGTAGCTGAGCGCTCAGCATCTGGCCACTTTTCAAGCGTACGTGGTACACCGACAAATCCCCCAGATAGGCAATGTGCACCACTTCGCCTACCGCGAAGTTATATCCCTCTGGCGGAGGGGTTTCGCAGAGCATGATTTTTTCCGGGCGCAGCGCAACATACACCGGGACGTTATCGACAACGGAAGCGTCTGCGTCCACTTTCAGCGGATGTACCAGTCCTGGAGACTCAATAACCAGACCATCTTCCTGACGTTCTTTCAGCAGCCCCTCAAAGACGTTAACCGAACCGATAAATTCTGCACTGTAACGCGTAGTCGGATGCTCGTAGATCTCTTCAGGCTCGCCGATCTGGACAAATTTGCCACGGTTCATGATCGCAATGCGGCCCGCCATCGTCATGGCTTCTTCCTGATCGTGCGTCACCATCACGCAGGTCACGCCGACACGTTCAAGGATATCCACCACTTCCAGTTGCATGCGGTCACGGAGCTTTTTATCCAGCGCCCCCATCGGCTCATCCAGCAGCAGCAGCTTCGGGCGTTTCGCCAGGCTACGCGCCAACGCCACGCGCTGACGCTGACCGCCAGAAAGCTGATGCGGCTTACGTTTGGCGAACTCCTGCATATGCACGAGTCCTAGCATCTCACTCACCCGGCTGGCGATTTCAGCCTTTGGCAGCTTGTCCTGCTTGAGGCCAAAGGCAATGTTCTGCTCTACCGTCATGTGCGGAAACAGTGCATAGGACTGAAACATCATATTAATCGGACGCAGATAAGGCGGGACATGCGCTAAATCGACGCCATCAAGCATAATTTGCCCGGTTGTTGGCTGTTCAAATCCCGCCAGCATCCGCAACAGGGTCGATTTACCGCAGCCGGACGCCCCGAGCAGAGCAAATATTTCGCCTTTATAGATAGTAAGATTGACGTCATCAACGGCGTGCTGACCGTCAAAGGACTTGGTCAGGTTGCGAATTTCAAGCAGCGGGGTCAGCGCCTTGCGGATTTTCGCTTGTGGGCGTGGGGTTGCATCATTCAATTAGGCGCTCTCCGGCATAAAACAAAGAAACGGTGCAAATAACGCACCACGGTGGTGCGTATTGCCGGGTCATATGTGTCCGGGATCAACACTGCCCGGCAGGCGTAAATCCTGCCGGGTCACGTCCCGTACATCGGGTTATTTCCCGCTTTTTACCTTCGTCCAGGCGCGTGTACGTACACGATCGATCTTCGGATCCTGTACTTTCAGCGTGAACAGCTTGGCGCGAACATCGGCAGGCGGGTAAATGCCCGGGTTGTCGCGCACGTCCTGGCTGACCAGTGCTGTCGCTTCTTTGTTGGCATTGGCATAGAACACGTGGTCAGAAATATGCGCAATTACATCAGGGCGCAGCAGGTAGTTGAGGAACTGATAGGCTTCGTCTTTGTTTTTCGCATCGGCTGGCATCGCGAACACATCAAAGAAGGCCATCGCACCTTCCTTAGGAATTGAGAAGGAAATATTGACGCCATTTTTCGCTTCTTTCGCCCGGTTTGCCGCCTGCCATACATCCCCGGCCCAGCCAATCGCCACGCAGGTATCACCGTTTGCCAGGTCGTTAATGTACTGCGAGGAGTGGAAGTAGCGAATATTTGGGCGCAGTTTCAACAGCAGATCGGTTGCCGGTCCGGTGTAATCATCCGCTTTGGTACTGTTTGGATCTTTACCCAAATAATTCAGCACGGTGGCAAACACTTCTTCGGGCGCGTCGAGGAAAGAGACGCCGCAGCTTTTGAGTTTTTCCAGATTTTCTGGCTTGAGGATCAGATCCCAGCTATTAACCGGCGCATCCGGCCCCAGTACCGCTTTCACTTTATCCACGTTATAGCCAATACCGGTTGTTGCCCACATATACGGCATCGCAAACTTGTTGTCCGGATCGTGTTTACCCACCAGCTTCAGCAGCTCAGGATCGAGGTTTTTCCAGCCAGGCAATTTGCTCTTATCCAGCGGCTGGAAGACGCCCGCGGTCAGTTGACGCTCAAGGAAACTGGCGGATGGAACGACAAGGTCAAAGCCGGTACTGCCAGCCATGAGCTTACCTTCCAGCACTTCATTGGAATCAAATACGTCATAGATAACTTTAATTCCGGTCTCTTTTTCAAAATTAGCCACCGTATCCGGGGCAATATAATCAGACCAGTTATAAATATGCAGCGTTTTTTGTTCAGCAGCGAGCGTGCCAGCAGAGATGGCCATCAGAGCACCCGCAACCAGGCCTGGTAACCATCGTTTATTTAAGGCGGTCATAATCTCTTTCCTTCTGAAAGTTCGTTAACAAACGAACAAAAATGTCACACTCTAATGATATGCAAGAAACGTGCATATTCTTTCAAGCGGCACCCATGAAAAGAGAGGACTCTCCTCACGCCGCTATTGCGCGCTGTTATCCGCCCATGCATTCAATATGCATTGTGGCCACAGGTCAGGCCACAAGGGGCTGTTTGAATGATGACGTTGATCAGCTTCGCAAGAATAACTTTAGCCAGGATTTGTGGATATAGCCCAGATTAAAAAACGTCTTTTATCAATTTTTTATGCATGAATTGTCTATGACATACAGTGGAAGGCGCTGAATGGAGGTGAATAATTCTTTAATGAACGGTTAAATGCAGAATAAAAACAGGCAATACGCAACCGCTTTGGCAGCGGCTGCGCAATATATGTCCAGATTCAGGAAGAATTAATGGAGGAAATGAACTTCGGCGTTGCTGTTTTGCGCATCTTCTTCAGCGTTAAATAACAGCTGATGCGCACCGGCCTCGAGGATCACCATCGATATTTGCTCTTCACTCTGGCGAACAAAATATTCGAACTGCTCAAACGTCACGCCCGGGATAACGGATAAAGACTGGCAGACCACCAGCTTTGGCAGATTATCATCCTGCATATCCAGAAAGGCTTTCACCGTCAGTGAACTGGCGTTAATCGCAGACAGATCGGCGGCCAGCGGCAGTAGTGCAGAAGGTCTGACTTCTGCCATCGCGGAAAACAGAATGACGTTATCGACCAAATCAACTTTTGCATCAAAGATGCCGTCAAAATTCTGCATGTGCGGCAAATGCAGCGCCTGACAGGTATCGCATTCAAAAAAACTCATGCCCAGGTCGTCGAGCCATTGACGCAACGTATCCAGAGTGGGAACGACCAGTGATGTCATAATAATGTGCGACCTCTATTGATGAAAAAAATACCGACACAGCTTACGCAAAAAGAGCGTGTCATACTACGATCGCAATCGATATTGTGCTTAGCCGCCGATTTTAAGGCAAAATTCAGGCGTAGCGTGACGCTCAATCCACTGGATCATCTTGCCGGCAATGTCTATTCCGGTAGTTTTCTCCACCCCTTCCAGGCCAGGAGAAGCGTTGACCTCCATGACCAGCGGCCCACGTTCAGCACGCAGAATATCAACGCCAGCAACGTCCAGACCCATTGTCTGAGCGGCTTTGAGCGCAATTTCCCTTTCGCGCGGCGTGATATTCGCAATAGTGGCAACCCCACCGCGATGGAGATTAGAACGAAAATCACCTTCTTTCGCCCGGCGCTCAATGGCGGCCACCACCTCGTCACCGACCACGAAACAGCGAATATCTCGCCCTTTCGCTTCTTTGATATATTCCTGAACCAGAATATGGGCATTCAACCCACGAAAGGCATCCACCACGCTTTCTGCGGCCTGCCGCGTTTCCGCCAGTACCACGCCGATCCCCTGCGTACCTTCAACCAGTTTCACCACCAGCGGCGCGCCGCCAACCATGTCAATCATGTCGCTGGTATCGTCCGGAGAGTGAGCAATCCCGGTGATGGGTAAATCGATCCCCTGACGCGCCAACAGCTGCAGCGAACGCAGCTTATCGCGCGCACGCGTAATCGCTACCGACTCATTCAGCGGATAGCTACCCAGCATCTCAAACTGGCGCAACGCCGCGGTACCGTAAAAGGTAATCGCTGAACCAATCCTTGGGATCACTGCATCGAAATGAGGAAGCTGGCGGCCCTTATAATGAATTGAGGACGCCGCCGGGCTGATATTCATATAGCAAGAAAGGGGATCGATAATTTCAACCAGGTGACCACGCTGCATCGCCGCTTCACGCAGGCGCTTACAAGAATAGAGCGTTCCGTCCCGGGACAAAATGGCAATTTTCACCCTGCACCTCTCTGAATGACCTGGTAAAAGCTGGCGTATCATACACTGCGTTAAAATCTTTAGCGCGTAGCCCATCCCTGTTTATGCAAATATTCCAGGATAAAGGGACGACTTTCTTTAATGATGGTGCGGCGAATATGGTCGCTCCAGGTGTCACGGCCCGTATTGCTCCCGCGGGTCAGATAGTACTGCGCGAGCTGCTCATCATATTGCGATAAAACGTCTTTGTTGAGTGGCTGATACTGATTTTCGTGCACCACAAGCGACGCTGGCAGTCGCGGCTTGATATCCGGGTTATCAGCAGGCCAGCCGAGGCACAGCCCAAACAGCGGCAGAACATGTTGCGGAAGCTTCAGCAGTTCAGTGACCGGCTCAATGTTATTTCGCAGACCGCCAATAAACACGCCGCCAAGCCCCAAAGACTCTGCCGCCGTCAGCGCATTTTGCGCCATCATCGCGGTATCAACGACGCCCAGTAGCAGCTGTTCCGCCAGCCCGAGTTGCGCGTCAGGGCAAATCTGCAAATGGCGATTAAAGTCAGCGCAAAACACCCAGAACTCGGCGGCCTGCGCCACATGTTTTTGTCCGCCGGATAAAGTAGCCAGTGATTCGCGCAGAGCGTTATCCGTTATGCGAACGATGGATGTGCATTGTAAAAAACTGGAGCTTGAGGTCCCCTGAGCGGCGGCAATAATCGCCTCCCGCTGCGCATCCGAAATGGCATCATCGGTGAAATGGCGAATGGAACGGTGGCTACGAAGTAAATCAATGGTTGGCGTCATCTCTTTTTTCTCTGTCTGAACGTGAAGAATCACCGGGGGTTCGTGACATCAGCTGCGGCGCAACCAGTTGAGCAATACGCCACGTTAATACCACCGCGGCGGGAAGCATCAGCAGCACACCCAGAAATATCATCACCACGCAGGCTAACGGACTGCCAAGCGGTGCGGGTAAAGTGAGGTAATCGTTAAGCGATAGCAGCGCCAGCGATAACAAAACCATCCCGATTATTTCCAGCATCAATACGCTTTTGGGTAATGCACCAATTGTGCGCATAAGCGGCCTCCCGGCGAAATGGCTTTCATTATAAAACGTTCCGGCTTGTCGTGTTTAACAGTTATAGCTTGAGGATATCAAAGCAACAGGCTGAACCTGCTTTTCATCTGTCACAAATCGCGGCATCATAACAAGTATTGCCATCCGGCCTGATAAGTTCGAGGAGAGAGAGATGTTTGCCGTTATTTTTGGTCGCCCAGGGTGCCCGTATTGCGTGCGCGCAAAAGAATTAGCAGAAAAATTAAGCAATGAGCATGACGATTTTAACTTCCGCTACATTGATATCCATGCCGAAGGTATTACGAAAGCCGATCTGGAAAAGACGGTAGGTAAACCAGTTGAAACCGTTCCGCAGATTTTTGTTGATCAAAAACACATCGGCGGCTGCACGGATTTTGAAGCGTGGGCAAAAGAGAACATGAATCTGTTCGCCTGATAGCCGTTTCTACGCCCTCCGCTGGAGGGCGTCTTCAGTTCTTTTTCCGTCGATGATGCTGATTGAACAAGTTGCTGATAAACAAAAAACACAATGCGCCAAGCGCGCACCAAAACACCGCACTAAACAACCACGCCAGCTCTTGCCACAATGAACGCGTCGGCATAAAAACGAACCGCATCAGTAACAGACAGCACGGCGCCGCCAACATGGCACCAAGAAGGGGTTTGAGCACCTCCCGACGATGGGAGAAAAAGCTTGCTGCAGCACCAGGCAGGATAAAAAACAACAATCCGACCTCAGGATGCCCTGCCGCTCTGAATGCCCCTTTCACGTTCAGCGTTAATGAAAGACACACCACAATAAAGAGCACAAAGCAGCAGACCGCACCCGCCCAACTTTGCTTATGTTTCAATTGTTCCTCCTGACACATTCTCTATCGAACACTCTTTTCGCCCGCAGGCGTCCAGTCAGATAAAGTAACCAGGCATTCCATGCCAAAAACACACTCACACGATTCTTATAGCCGTTGATACGTAATGAGATTAAACTAACCGCATATATTGTTATGCTGCATTATTCGGGGCTGTGTACGAAGCTGTCGCCCCTTAATTTCTGGCAAAAACATTAGCGTAAATTGCCATTTCTTTCAATAGCTTACTAGTAAACAAGAAGTTAGTCTCCGTGAATATAAACGTCGCAGATTTGTTAAATGGGAATTACATCCTGTTATTATTTGTGGTCCTGGCACTGGGCCTGTGTCTGGGTAAATTACGTCTGGGTTCAGTCCAACTCGGTAATTCCATTGGCGTTTTAGTGGTGTCCCTATTATTAGGTCAACAGCACTTTAGTATTAACACCGATGCATTAAATCTCGGCTTTATGCTGTTTATTTTTTGTGTCGGCGTCGAAGCCGGTCCCAACTTTTTTTCGATTTTTTTTCGCGATGGGAAAAATTATCTAATGCTTGCTCTGGTGATGGTCGGCAGCGCCATGCTGATCGCCCTGGGGCTGGGTAAGCTATTTGGCTGGGACATCGGCCTGACGGCAGGTATGCTGGCCGGCTCGATGACCTCAACGCCGGTGCTGGTCGGCGCGGGTGACACCTTGCGCCATTCCGGAATGTCGGGGACATCGCTTTCAACCGCCCTCGATAACCTGAGCCTCGGTTATGCGCTCACCTATTTGATTGGTTTGGTCAGTCTGATTGTTGGCGCGCGCTACCTGCCGAAACTTCAGCATCAGGATCTGCAAACCAGCGCCCAACAAATCGCACGTGAACGGGGTCTGGACACTGATGCCAACCGTAAGGTTTATCTGCCGGTAATTCGTGCCTATCGCGTTGGCCCGGAACTGGTGGCATGGGCCGATGGCAAAAATCTGCGCGAGCTGGGTATCTACCGCCAGACCGGTTGTTACATTGAACGCATCCGTCGCAACGGCATCCTGGCCAACCCGGATGGCGACGCGGTACTGCAAATGGGCGATGAGATAGCCCTGGTGGGTTATCCGGATGCGCATGCCCGCCTCGATCCCAGCTTCCGTAATGGTAAAGAGGTGTTCGATCGCGATCTGCTCGATATGCGCATCGTTACTGAGGAGATTGTGGTGAAAAATCACAATGCCGTTGGCCGCCGCCTGGCCCAGTTGAAACTGACCGATCACGGCTGTTTTCTCAACCGCGTGATCCGTAGCCAGATTGAAATGCCTATCGATGATAACGTCGTGCTTAATAAAGGCGACGTGCTGCAGGTCAGTGGGGATGCTCGCCGCGTCAAAACCATTGCCGATCGTATCGGCTTCATTTCCATTCACAGTCAGGTGACCGATCTGCTGGCCTTCTGCGCCTTCTTTATCATCGGTCTGATGATCGGGATGATCACCTTCCAGTTCAGTAATTTCAGCTTCGGCATCGGGAATGCGGCTGGACTGCTGTTCGCCGGGATCATGTTGGGCTTCCTGCGTGCCAACCATCCAACGTTTGGCTATATCCCACAGGGGGCGCTGAACATGGTCAAAGAGTTTGGCCTGATGGTATTTATGGCAGGCGTCGGTTTAAGCGCGGGCAGCGGCATTGGCAATGGCCTTGGCGCCGTGGGTGGGCAAATGCTGATTGCTGGCCTGGTTGTCAGCCTGGTGCCGGTTGTCATCTGTTTCTTATTCGGTGCTTACGTATTGCGCATGAACCGCGCCCTGCTTTTTGGCGCCATGATGGGCGCGCGTACCTGCGCTCCGGCAATGGAAATCATCAGCGATACAGCACGCAGCAACATCCCCGCATTAGGCTATGCCGGGACCTACGCAATTGCCAACGTACTGCTGACATTAGCGGGGACACTCATCGTCATTGTCTGGCCTGGGCTTGGTTAGCGCTGAAATTTACTCTTAAACGAAAATTTTTTGCAGGTAAGCAGAACTTTTCTTCAAGACGTCAGTCATAACTATTGCCACTGCTTTTCTTTGATGTCCCCAATTTGTGGAGCCCATCAACCCCGCCGTTTTGGTTCAAGGTTGATGGGTTTTTTGTTGCCTGAATTTTGCGTTCGCTGACTCCCTCCCCCCGAAACTCTCTCACATTTGCAGCATGCTGGTTATGACACATACTTTTAGTCAGAGCTAAATGGTAATGGGGGGTGCTATGTTACTCGCAGGCAAAGTCGCGGTAATCTTCGGAGGCAGCGGCGCTATAGGCAGTGCAGTTGCGCATGCCATGGCGCGTGAAGGCGCCCATGTGTATCTGGGCGCGCGCAGTCAGGAAAAGCTGGATTGGGCGGCCAGTAGCATTCGAACCGCGGGCGGTGCAGTCGAAACCTTTGTCGCCGATGTACTCGACGAATACGGCACCTCAAAACAAGTTACTCACCTTGCGCAGCAAACCGGTGGAATAGATGTGGTGGTTAACGCAACCGGCTTTATGCATGAACAAGGCAAACGCATCGAGGCATTATCCCTTTCTGAGTTTATGAGCGGTATCACCCCTTTCCTCTCGGCGCAGTTCAATATCGCAAAAGCCGTAACACCACACATGGGCGGCAATCGTGCGGGCGTCATTCTCACCGTTGTTGCGCCAGCGGCCCCGATGGCGATGCCTGGACATCTGGGACACATCGTTGGCTGTGCGGGAACAGAGGCCTTTATTAAAGCGCTTGCCAGCGAACTGGGGCCGGCGAATATTCGGGTCGTCGGCGTGCGCTCGCATGCGATTGTGGATGCCGTTCAGGCCGGTTCCTATACCGGGGAAATTTTTACCGCTAAAGCGCAGTCAATGGGTATTACCGTCGCACAATGGTTAGCTGGTGCGGCGCAAAGTACCATGCTCAGGCGCCTGCCTACGCTTGCACAAATCGCTGAGGTAATGACCTTTCTGGCTTCAGACCATGCCGGAGCAATCACCGCAACGGTGGTGAATATTACCGGCGGCGCTACGCACAACTGACCGTTGCGGGCAACCCCGCAATACGCTCCACCATCAGCAAGATATCTTCTCGCCGCAGTGGTTTTTTGTCCGTGACAAAATGCAGCGTCATCCCTTCAATAAACGCATCCAGCGCCCGCGCCGTAACCGGAGCAAACCACTGCTCCAGCGTTTGTTGGCTGCGTAACATCCAGTTTTGCATCACCGTTTTTAGTGCCGGTTTACGGCTGGCGAAGGCATACAGCTGATACATGAGTTCCATGTTATCGGGTGTCGTGACCTGGGAGCTGTAAATCATATCGGTAATCGCATGGCAAGCCTGCGACGCATCCGCAACGTCGGCAAAAAAAGCCTGATACTGCAGCATCATCCTGTCAGTAAAACGGTCAAACGCCTCCATTAAAAGCTCATCAATTCCCGAAAAGTAATAGGTCATAGAACCCAAGGGCACCTGAGCAATTGTCGCAATCTTCCGATGTGTAACCGCATGAATACCATGGGCTATTACCGCATCCAGAGTCGCCTGAACTATTTTTTCCCGCCGCTGCGGATCGTTCGCACGTCGCACTGCATTACCTCTTCTTGCATTTGTGTACAAATGTACACAACCTTGCTAAGGTTGTCTTCTTTCCTCTTTTCTTCGGCTCGAATTCATGACTGGCATCTCATCACGCAAAGCCTTAAGACGTCGCACCTGGGCACTGTTCACGTTCTTCTTTTTACCAGGATTATTAATGGCCTCCTGGGCAACGCGTACCCCTGCCATCAGAGATATCCTCTCCATCTCAACCGCCGAAATGGGCGCGGTGCTGTTTGGACTCTCAATTGGTTCGATGAGTGGCATTCTTTGTTCGGCCTGGCTGGTGAAACGATTTGGCACGCGTAAAGTGATCCGCACCACCATGTCTTGCGCAGTCCTCGGAATGGCAATCCTCAGCCTGGCGCTCTGGCTGCATTCCGCATGGCTTTTCGCATTTGGTCTGGGCGTGTTCGGCGCCAGCTTTGGCGCAGCAGAAGTTGCCATCAACGTCGAAGGTGCGGCTGTTGAGCGCGAAATGAATAAAACCGTACTGCCGATGATGCACGGTTTTTACAGCCTGGGAACGCTAGCGGGTGCCGGAGTCGGGATGATGCTTACCGCCTTCAGCGTACCGGCGACCGCGCATATCTTGCTGGCGGCGATGGTGGCTATCACCCCTATCTTCATCGCCATCAAAGCCATTCCTGACGGCACGGGTAAAAATGCCGCTGACGGGTCTCACTCCGGCGAAAAAGGACTGCCTTTTTATCGCGATATTCAGCTATTGCTGATTGGCGTCGTGGTGCTTGCAATGGCATTTGCTGAAGGTTCCGCCAACGACTGGCTTCCGCTACTGATGGTGGACGGACATGGATTTAGCCCGACATCAGGCTCGCTGATTTATGCCGGATTTACGCTGGGTATGACCGTTGGACGATTTACTGGCGGCTGGTTCATCGACCGCTACAGCCGCGTCGCGGTAGTACGCGCCAGTGCGCTTATGGGTGCTCTTGGGATTAGCCTGATTATTTTTGTCGACAGCACTTGGGTGGCGGGTGTTTCCGTTATTCTGTGGGGACTCGGCGCATCACTGGGCTTCCCACTGACCATTTCGGCTGCCAGCGACACCGGCCCCGATGCGCCAACCCGCGTCAGCGTTGTCGCCACTACCGGCTATCTGGCATTCCTGGTTGGACCACCGCTGCTGGGCTACCTGGGTGAACACTACGGCCTGCGTAGCGCTATGCTGGTGGTGCTGGCGCTGGTGCTTGTCGCCGCCATCGTCGCGAAAGCGGTGGCAAAACCGGATCTCAAAAACACCACTGTGATGGAGAACAGCTAATGCGTATCAAACTGATTGCAGTCGACATGGACGGCACATTTTTAAGCGACCAAAAAACCTATAATCGTGAGCGCTTTATGGCGCAATACCGCCAGATGAAAGAACAAGGGATCCGCTTTGTGGTCGCCAGCGGCAACCAGTATTACCAGCTCATCTCCTTTTTCCCTGAACTGGCCAGTGAAATCTCATTTGTCGCCGAAAACGGCGGATGGGTGGTCAGTGAAGGGGAAGATGTCTTTAACGGTGAGCTGGCAAAAGACGATTTCCTGGCCATCATGGAACATCTGCTGACCCGTACGGACATCGACATTATCGCCTGCGGTAAAAATAGCGCCTATACCCTGAAGCGGTACAGCGATGAGCATAAGACGGTCTCCGCCATGTATTATCATCGTCTTGAATTTGTGGATAATTTTGACAACCTCAACGACATTTTCTTCAAGTTCGGGCTAAATATTTCAGACGATCGTATCCCCCAGGTGCAGGCTGACCTCCATGAGGCGATTGGCGACATTATGGTGCCGGTACATACCGGCTACGGCAGTATCGATTTAATTATACCCGGTGTGCATAAGGCAAACGGGCTGCGTCTGCTGCAACAACGCTGGAATATTACCGATGATGAGGTTGTTGTGTTTGGCGATGGCGGCAATGATATTGAGATGCTGCGTCAGGCAGGATTTAGTTTTGCAATGGCGAACGCCCATAAGCCGGTTATCCAGGCGGCAAAATATCGCGCAGGGTCGAACAACGAAGAGGGCGTGCTGGATATTATCGACCGCGTGTTAAAGAATGAAGCACCGTTTACGCAATAACGCCTCAGCACAGACGGCAACAAAATGATGGCATGATCTATTCATAATCCGCCTCAAATTAACCCGCTGGATTATTACCTCCAGTGAATATTCAGACGAGCGGATTATGAAGAAAAGTGTACTGATAGCGACATTGTTGCTGGGTTTTGCGGGGACAACATTTGCGCAAAGCGTTACCATTGATGTACCAAGCGGTTATAAGGTGGTGGTAGTACCCTCTTCCGTCAGCGTTCCGCAGGCGGTCAGCGTTACCACAGCGCCACAAACGGTGTATGTTGCTCCGGCGCCTGCCCCGGCGCCTGTCTATCGCGCACATCCTTATGCGCGACATGTTGCAAGCGTCGGTGAAGGAATGATCATCGAACACCAGATTGACGATCACCACTAAGTTTTTGCCTGGCCCGGGCAACCGGGCTTTAACCTTCCCGTGAATCCCCTACCCGTTTATCTTTCAGGAAGATAACCATCAGAATCACCCACAGTACGCCGCTTGCCAGATTGAACAGGCTGAACAAGCCGTTTCCTCCGAGCAGATAAGCGTGTTTACTCAGCTCAATACCGACGGTAAAAATCAGCATCTGCAACATACCCATGGCGGCAGAAACCGTGCCCTTACTCATTTCACTGGCAAACAGCGTCAGACGTACCAGTCCCGCATTCGCCACGCCAATACCAAACGCATAGATGCTTAAACCCGCCGTCATCCATAGATACGCATGGGATGACACCACCGTGGCCGCAGCGGCAATCACCAGCCCGACGGCGATTGGCCAGCCGCCCATGATAATCAGCGAACGTACGGTTTTTCGCGAGGTCAGGCGCGCCAGTACCAGGTTACCGGCAATCAACGCGCCAAAAATCGGTACCTGCAACAGGCCATATTCGTAACTGCTGAGATGTTCACCGCTGATGATAATAATCGGGGACTGCGCAATCCACGCCAGTAACGGCAGGCTGACAAAACCCAATGCCAGCGCGCCTGCAACGAAGCGCACGTTCCTCAGCACCAGCTTATAATCTTTGCCCAGCTCTTTAATCGACAGCTTTTCACCAAGCCGGGTTGCCGTTTCCGGCATCGCGCGTTGCAGACCAAAAAAAGAGATGGCGGCCAGGGCGGCAAACAGGATAAACATCCCTTCCCACGGCAGAACATGTACCCAGGCTGCACCGACCAACGGCCCCAGCAGGGGCGCAATCAACGCTACGTTTGCCATCAGCGCAGTAATTTTTATGCACACCGCTTCTTCAAAGGATTCCTGAATTGCGGCGTAACCCACCGCGCCAATAAAGCACAGGCTTATCCCTTGTAAAAAACGCAGGAAGGTAAATTGCTCAATATTCTGCGCAAGCAGGGTTGCAAGGCAGGTCACAATGAACCAGAGCACGCCGGTTAACATCACCGGGCGACGTCCAATTCGATCCGACAGCGGTCCTAATAACCACTGCAAAAACATGCCGCCAGCCAGATAGGCGGTCATGGATGTGGGCACCCAATCTAATCCGGCATTATATTGCTCCACCACCGCCAACATTCCGGGCTGGATCATATCGTTGCCGATATAAGTAGAGAATTCGTAAAGCACCAGACAGAGAGGGAAAAGTAATGCCTGACGCCCCAAACGGGCGCCTGAAGATAAACGGTTCTGCATGCAGTCTCTTAACTATAGGAAAATCGCGCAAAGTGTAATAAATGCGCCGTACTGGTGATAGTGAATTATGTGATTTGCAAGCAAATTGCGCACATTTTTACACTCATTTGCTCAGGAACATTTTGCGTTAAGGTTAATTTAAGTTGAGGCCGCTATCATGTTCAATAAGTCTCATTAATTGTCTGAAAAATAGTCATTTAACAGACAAATAAGACAAGACCGCTTTTTATCCCGTGAAAGCAATTTTATGCTCTCCTCTCTTGGGCCTTTTTAACGATTACACTGAGTCTGGACGTTATGCTGGAAAATCTGAACAACTCACTTTTTTATCTCATCAATGCCACGCCGGACTCTGCGCAATGGATGATATCGCTTGCCATTTTTATTGCCAAAGACCTGATTAACATCGTACCGCTGTTAGCCGTTGTGCTTTGGCTTTGGGGGCCGCGGGCCCAGGTTACTCTCCAGCGCCAGTTAGTTATAAAAATGGCGATTGCGCTGATCGTCGGTCTGGCGATTTCATGGCTGATGGGGCATCTGTTCCCTCACGATCGTCCGTTTGTTAACCACATCGGTTACAACTTCCTGCATCATGCGGCGGATGACTCTTTCCCGAGCGATCACGGTACGGTTATCTTTACCTTTGCACTGGCTTTCCTGTTCTGGCATCGCCTGTGGACGGGCGCTCTGCTGATGGTCGTTGCTGTGGCGATTGCCTGGTCGCGGGTCTACCTTGGCGTACACTGGCCGCTGGATATGCTGGGAGGATTACTCGCCGGGCTGATTGGCTGCCTGAGTGCCCAGATGATCTGGCAGCGGTTTGGCACGCCCCTGTACCTCGGCTTGCAATATTGCTATCGCGCCTGCTTCGCTCTGCCCATCCGTAAAGGCTGGGTGCGTGACTAACCCACGGTAAAAAGAGTAGTATTAAGCGCGATACTGAGCACTTATTCTACTCTCCAGGGGAACTATGGAAACTCGACGCGACGAGCGTATTGGTCAATTACTGCAGGCGCTGAAACGCAGCGATAAATTACACCTCAAAGAAGCCGCGACGCTGCTGGGCGTATCTGAGATGACCATCCGTCGCGACCTGAATAATCACGATGCTCCCGTCGTCTTGCTCGGGGGCTATATTGTTCTGGAACCCCGCAGCGCCAATCACTATTTAATCAGCGATCAAAAATCCCGACTGGTTGATGAAAAGCGCCGTGCCGCCCAGATGGCGGCAAGCCTCGTGCAGGCACACCAGACTATCTTTTTCGACTGTGGTACCACCACGCCGTGGATCATTGAGGCTATCGACAATGAATTGCCTTTCACCGCAATCTGCTACTCGCTGAATACGTTTCTGGTGCTGCAGGAAAAACCGCAGTGCCGCGTCATTCTGTGTGGTGGCGAATTCCATGCCAGCAACGCAATTTTCAAACCGCTTGATTTCCAGGAAACGCTGAACAACCTGTGCCCGGATATCGCTTTTTATTCCGCAGCTGGCGTTCATATTGAGAAAGGCGCGACCTGTTTTAACCTGGAAGAGCTACCGGTGAAACACTGGGCGATGTCGATGGCGCAGCATCACGTGCTGGTGGTCGATCACAGCAAATTTGGTAAGGTGCGTCCTGCGCGGATGGGTGAAGTAAAACGCTTTAATACCATCGTCAGCGATAGCCGTCCTGACGAGGCGTTTGTTGAGTACGCGAAAGCGCAACGTATCAAACTGATGTATTAAGCGATACTGCCGGATGGCGATAGCGTCATCCGGCAAACGCTAAGATTAAGAGAACCAGCCGCCAAACCACTGGTGGAATTTCATCATCACAAAGTCCCACATGCGACTAAAGAATCCCCCCTCTTCCACGGCCTCCATCACCATCAGTGGACGCTGCTCGATGGATTTCCCGTTCAACTGGAAGTCGATAGTTCCCACAACCTGACCTTTCTTCAGCGGCGCGGTTAACTGTGGTTCGGTCAGGGTAAAGCTGGCCTTCAGGTTTTTGAGCTGACCACGCGGGATAGTCACCGAGCCCGCTTCTCCGGCGCCCAAATTAACTTCACTCTTATCGCCAAACCAGACGCGCTGCGTCACGAAAGTGGCATCCGGTTTAATCGGCGTAACGGTTTCAAAGAAGCGGAAGCCCCAGGTCAGCAGCTTTTCTGACTCATTAAAACGAATGCGGTCGGTTTTCGCCCCCAATACCACGGAGATCAGGCGCATATCCCCCTGGGTCGCGGAAGCGACCAGGTTGTATCCCGCCCCGGCCGTGGTACCGGTTTTCATACCGTCCACGTTCAGGTTGGTGCTCCACAACAAACGGTTGCGGTTCGGCTGGCGGATTTTATTAAAGGTAAATTCTTTCTCTTTGTGGATAGCGTACTCTTCCGGTACATCGTGGATTAGCGCCTTCCCGAGCAGGGCCATATCACGTGCGGTACTGAACTGTCCTGCCGCATCCAGGCCATGCACGGTCTGGAAAGTGGTATTGGTCAGCCCCAGTTTTTTCGCGTAGCCGTTCATCAGACCAATGAAGGATTCCTGGCTGCCGGCAACGTAATCAGCCAGTGCGATACAGGCATCGTTACCAGACTGGATGATAACGCCTTTGTTCAGATCGGACACTGCAACCTGATCGCCGGGCTTGAGGAACATAACAGACGAACCGCGCAGGGCCGGATTACCGGTCGCCCAGGCGTCTTTGCCCACGGTGACCATATCGTTGAGGTTAATTTTCCCGGCCTTCAGCGCCTGACCGACCACATAGCTGGTCATGATCTTAGTCAGACTGGCAGGATCCAGTTTCTCATCAGCATTACCTTCCGCCAGTACCTTACCGCTGGCGTAATCCATTAGGATCCACGCGCGCGCGTCGACGCTCGGTGGGGCCGTTGGTTGCTCCGCCGCCTGTACGTTCGGCGCCAAAAGGATTAAGAGTGCAGAACCTGCAGCAAAGCAGCGAAGTGAAGAGAAGTATTGCGTCATAAATGCCACCCGAGTATCCATTCCAAAAAACCACGTCATACCACACCGTGTTTACACAAAACCAGCCAAGCGACCCTGGCCAACCCATGCAGAAAAGGTCTGATGGATGACGTGTAAAATAAGTGCGGTGAGTAATAACGCACTAACGAGCTTAAAGAAACCGTAAGTTGGTAAAGTTTTTAAAGTTTATGCAATAACACCGCGCTGCGCTGCTCCCGGCACGATTTTTTTAGACTTTGTTGCGTAAATATTAGGTTTACCCCACCATGTGGGCTAGTCAGATGGCATCTGCAGCCATAAAGCTGCTCAATTAATTTGCGGGGTTACTATGATTACACTGTGGGGTCGCAATAACTCGACCAACGTAAAAAAAGTATTGTGGACGCTCGAGGAACTGGAACTGCCGTATAACCAAATTCTGGCGGGCGGACAGCATGGCGGTAACCGCGATGCCGACTATCTGGCACTCAACCCGAACGGACTGGTCCCGCTGCTACGTGATGATGAAACGGACGTTGTTCTGTGGGAATCCAATACCATTGTCCGCTATCTGGCAGCTCAGTACGGACAAAAGCGTTTGTGGATTGACACCCCGGCCGCGCGCGCCGTCGGTGAAAAATGGATGGACTGGGCAAACCAGACGCTAAGTCCTGCGCATCGGGTTATCTTGTTTGGCCTGGTCAGAACCCCTGCCGAGAAACGCGACATGGCGGCAATCGAGGCGGGTAGTCAGGTGTGCGATAACCTGTTTGCCATTCTGGATAACGCGCTGGCGGACCAGCCATGGTTCTCCGGGGCTGAATTTGGCACTGCCGATATCGCCGTTGCGCCGTTTATCTATAACCTGTTCAACGTTGGCCTGAGCTGGACCCCGCGCCCACATCTGGAGCACTGGTATCAGCAACTGACCGAACGTCCGGCGTTTCAAAAAGTCGTGATGATCCCGGTCAGCTAACTAAATCAGGGACTCACTTTCAGTAATTCCCCGTCGGACTCGTCGGTTAGTACGTATAAGTACCCGTCTGGTCCGACGCGCACATCACGGATCCGTTGTCCCCTTTCCTGCAACAGACGACCCTCTTCGGTGACGGCATTCCCTTTGACGCTCAGCACGATCACTTCTTTCTCTTTCAACGCGCCAATGAATAACTTCTGCCGCCACTGTGGGAAGGTATCGCTATTATAAAAAGCCATTCCGCTGACCGCCGGTGACTTTTCCCAGTAAAAGATGGGTTGCTCTGTTCCAGCAACAATTGGGCCTTTTGCTTCGGGAATTTTAAGACCACTGTAGTTAACGCCCCAGGTCGCAAGCGGCCAGCCGTAGTTTTTCCCTTTCTCGGGGATATTGATTTCATCGCCCCCGCGTGGACCATGCTCATTAAGCCACAGCGTATCGCTCCAGGGATTCATCGCCATCCCCTGCGGGTTGCGGATACCATATGACCAAATCTCTGCCCGCGCTCCTGCCCTCTTCACAAACGGATTATCCGGCGGAATTTTTCCCTCATCGGTCAGTCGTACGACCTTGCCCTGCAACTTATCCAGATCCTGTGCGGTAGAACGTTGATTATTTTCACCAAGACCAATAAACAGATAACCGTTGCCATCAAAAACCATACGTCCGCCAAAATGGTTTCCGCTGGAGAGCTTCGGCTGTTGGCGAAAAATGGTCTGGAACCCTTGCAGATGTTTGAGATCGTCGCTCAGTCGTCCGTAACCAACCGCTGTCCCGGCGTTACCTTCACTGTCAGCTTCAGCAAAGCTAAGCCACACCCGGCGGGATTGTTTAAAATCCGGAGCTAATGCCACATCAAGCAATCCCCCCTGACCATTCGCCCAGACTTTGGGTACGCCGGTCAGCGGGTCGGAAAGCCCCTTCCCTGACTGCCAAAGTCGAAGCTGGCCGCCTTTGAGCGTAATGAGCATGCCGCGATTGTCGGGTAAAAACGCCAGCGACCACGGATGATCGAGTTTCGTTTGCAGCACTTCCACCTCTACCGCGGCGGCATAAGAGGAAAATAGCGCGAGTGGGACAGCACAGAGAAAGAGTCGACGCATAACACCTCCTTAATGGCTCTGCATAAAGCGTAGCCAGCAAGGGGAATTATCCTGCCACATTTACATAATCTTAACGAAAAGGGGGAGCGCCCTCCCCCTGATTCAGACGTGTTCCAGCGTTGAATAAGATTGCAAACACTGGATACTTAGCGTCAGCGTTGTCAGGCAGTTTTCCAGTTTCTCTGCGTTAACGGCGATAAAGGTTGGACAATCGTGATGTCCACTCATAAGACAAACAGCGGCGGCGGCTAACGCCCCTTCAGCACGATGAAGGGCATTCCACTCTTCCTGATCAAGATGCATACCGTGAAGCTGTGATTGCTCGTGCAATTCGCGATTCAGTGCAAAAAAATTATCACGCAGACGATCGCTCTCGCTGACTGACATGTAGCCTTTCGCTTTTCTCAACAGCAGATAAGCGGCAAGTTCGACACGGGCGTTTATCAATTTGTTGAGAAGATCGGTTCTCAGTCTGTCAACAACCATACTTTGTTCCTCCTCTTTCCAACTATGGTGCAACTTAATAGTATGGTCATTTTTTGAACAAAGTCGTGTCCAGGATCAATCCATCACCGAAAATTAACACAATTTACAAATAATCTTTAATTCCACGCCGGGCGTGGCGACTGATGGTATGAGATTGCGATACAATTTTTATTCAGAACTCTGTAGAATCCGTGCCCTGAATATTCCAATAACTGAACAATTTTTACGCTATGAGCAATGTAACCCACCAGCCGAAAATCGGCTTTGTCTCCCTCGGCTGCCCGAAAAACCTCGTCGATTCTGAACGCATCCTGACCGAACTTCGTACCGAAGGCTATGACGTTGTGCCAAGCTACGACGATGCGGATATGGTTATCGTTAACACCTGTGGCTTTATCGACAGCGCGGTTCAGGAGTCGCTGGAAGCAATCGGCGAAGCGCTGAACGAAAACGGCAAGGTGATCGTCACCGGCTGTCTGGGCGCGAAAGTCGATCAGATCCGTGAAGTCCACCCGAAGGTGCTGGAAATCACCGGACCGCATAGCTACGAACAGGTTCTGGAGCACGTTCACCACTATGTGCCCAAACCAAAGCACAACCCGTTCCTGAGCCTGGTTCCTGAACAGGGCGTCAAGCTCACTCCGCGTCATTATGCCTATCTGAAAATTTCTGAAGGCTGCAACCACCGCTGCACGTTCTGCATTATTCCGTCGATGCGTGGCGATCTGGTGAGCCGTCCGATTGGCGACGTCCTCAGCGAAGCCAAACGTCTGGTGGATGCGGGCGTAAAAGAGATACTGGTCATTTCTCAGGATACTTCCGCGTACGGCGTGGATGTGAAGCATCGCACCGGTTTCCATAACGGCGAGCCGGTCAAAACCAGCATGGTTGATCTGTGCGAGCAGTTATCAAAACTGGGGATCTGGACTCGTCTGCATTACGTCTATCCCTATCCGCACGTTGATGACGTGATCCCACTGATGGCGGAAGGGAAAATCCTGCCGTATCTGGACATCCCGCTGCAGCATGCCAGCCCGCGTATTCTTAAGCTGATGAAACGCCCAGGCTCCGTGGACAGACAACTGGCACGCATCAAGCAGTGGCGTGAAATCTGCCCTGAACTGACGCTGCGCTCAACCTTCATTGTCGGTTTCCCGGGTGAAACGGAAGAAGACTTCCAGATGCTGCTCGACTTCCTGAAGGAAGCGCGTCTGGACCGCGTGGGCTGCTTTAAATACAGCCCGGTAGAAGGCGCTGGCGCCAATGACCTGCCGGACCAAATCCCGGAAGAGGTGAAAGAGGAACGCTGGAACCGCTTTATGCAATTGCAACAGCAAATCTCTGCTGAACGTTTGCAGGAGAAAGTGGGCCGCGAAATTCTGGTTATCGTTGATGAAGTTGACGAAGAAGGCGCGATTGGCCGCAGCATGGCTGACGCCCCGGAAATCGACGGCGCGGTATACCTGAATGGCGAAACCAAGGTGAAACCTGGCGATATCATCCGCGTGAAGGTCGAAAACGCTGATGAATACGATCTGTGGGGCACCCGCGTTTAAATAAGCGCAACCCAACTGTAGGCCGGATAAGCGTTACGTCTTATCCGGCCCTGTGATTTATCCTTTAATTTTCGGGTCCAGCGCGTCGCGCAGACCATCTCCGAGTAAGTTAAACGCCAGTACCGTCAGGAATATCGCCACCGCCGGGAAAATCGCCACGTGCGGCGCGATCACCATATCAGCGCGGGCTTCATTGAGCATTGCCCCCCACTCCGGGGTCGGCGGCTGCGCACCCAATCCCAGAAATGACAGGCTCGCGGCAGAGATAATCGACGTGCCAATTCGCATGGTAAAAAAGACCACGATCGATGAAACCGTACCCGGCAGGATATGGTTGAAGATGATGGTCGCATCGCTGGCGCCGATACTGCGCGCGGATTCAATAAAGGTCTGCTGCTTTAGCACCAGCGTATTTGCGCGCACCAGCCGCGCGAAGGCCGGAATGGAGAAAATGGCCACGGCAATAATCACGTTTGCAATGCCGCTGCCCAGCACGGCGACCACGGCTATCGCCAGCAAAATACCCGGAAAGGCAAACAGCACATCGCAGATACGCATAATCAGTCGATCCCACCAGCCTTCGAAGTATCCCGCCAGCAGACCCAGCACAGTGCCAATCGCTGCGCCAATAAATACGGCAAAGACCCCCGCCGCCAGCGAGATTTGCGCCCCCACCAGCACACGGCTAAAAATATCCCGCCCCAGCGAGTCAACGCCGAACCAGTGCAGCATCGACGGTCCGTCATTCAGACGGTCATAATCGAAGTAATTCTCGGCATCAAATGGCGTTAACCAGCGAGCAAAAATCGCCACCATTATCAGCAGCAGGACAAATAACCCCGCTAACATCGCCATGCGCTGGCGACGGAAACGACGCCAGAATTCATGCCACGGCGTGCGTATCTGCTCAGGCTTAACAAGGGGCATCGCATTTAAAATCGCCTGTCGGCGCCAGTTAAAAAATCGCATCCTTACTTGTACCTGATAGCCGGATTAATGGCGGCATAGAGCACATCCACCACTAAGTTAATAAGAATAAACTCCAGAGAAAACAACAGCACCTCGGCCTGAATCACCGGGTAGTCGCGCATTTCGACTGAGTCCACCAACAGCCGCCCAAGCCCTGGCCAGTTAAACACCTTCTCAACCACAATCGAGCCGCCAAGCAAAAAACCAAACTGTAGCCCCATCATGGTGACCACCGGGATCATCGCATTGCGCAAACCATGTTTTAACACCACCCAGGTTTCACTCACCCCTTTGGCCCGCGCGGTACGCATATAGTCTTCACTGAGCACATCGACAAACGAAGCGCGGGTAAACCGGGCTAACACCGCAGCCACCGCCGCACCCAGGGTAATAGACGGGAGGATATAGTGCCGCCAGGTATCAGCGCCAACGGTGGGCAACCAGCCAAGCTCAACGGAGAATATCTGCATGAGCAGCATGCCGAGCGCAAACGCCGGGAAAGAGATCCCGGTGACGGCGAGCGTCATACTCAATCTGTCCGGCCAACGATTGCGCCATACAGCAGCAATAATCCCTGCCGTCATGCCGAATAACACCGCCCACGCCATGCTGGCAATGGTCAGCCATAGCGATGGCATAAAACGACTGGCTATCTCTTCGGAGACCGGGCGACGAGAAACCATTGAGGTTCCAAAATCGCCTTGCAACACGTTAGTAATGTAATGCCAGAACTGAATATGCAGCGGCTGGTCCAGACCCAACTGCTGACGCACCAGTTCGATCACCTCAGCGTCAGCCTCCGGTCCGGCAATCAGCCGGGCAGGATCGCCGGGTAGCAGGTGAACAAATAAAAATACCAGCACCGCTACGATCAACAGAGTTGGAATCAACCCCAGCAGGCGCTTGAAAACATAGTTAAGCATCACACTCCCTTCGCCGGCCCCTGTGTGGCGGGGCCGGATGAATAGCTTATTTTAAATCCGCATCATCAAAGCTAAATCCGGTATCCGGCATGATCCAGAACCCGGTCAATCTGGTGTTGTGCGCCGAAATCAGTTGTTCCACAACCAGTGGGATCCACGGCGACTCTTTCCAGATAATATCCTGCGCATCCTTGTACAGCTTCGCTTTCTGGGCCAGATCGTTGGTTTGCAACGCTGCCGCTAAATCACTGTCCACCTGCTTATTGCTGTAGAACGCCGTATTAAACAGCGTTGGCGGCCAGTTTTGAGATGCAAACAGCGGTGACAGCGCCCAGTCTGCTTCACCCGTAGAGGCAGACCAGCCGGTGTAGAACATGCGTACCCCGCTCTCTTTCTGCGCTTTACCTTCGACTTGCGCCGCGCGCTGACCGGCATCCATCGCCGTCACCTGAGCCTTAACGCCCACCTGAGCCAGTTGCTGCTGGGTAAATTGCAGCACTTTTTGCGCGGTACTATGGTTATGAGAAGACCATAGCGTGGTGGTAAAACCGTTCGGATAACCCGCTTCTTTCAGCAGTTCGCGCGCTTTTGCCGGGTCGTATGGCCATGGCGTATAGCTTTGCGCATAGGCGATCGACGGTGGGAGAACGCCGGTTGCTGGCGTCGCGTAACCGGCAAACGCCACTTTCACCAGCGCCTGACGGTTGATGGCATAATTCAGCGCTTCACGCACCTTCGGGTTATCGAACGGTTTTTGCGTGACGTTCATGCTGATGTAACGCTGCATAATAGACGGACTGGCCACCAGTTCCAGGTTTTTATTCTTCGCCAGTAGCGCCGCCTGTTCGTAAGGGATCGGGAAGGCAAACTGCGCTTCCCCGGTCTGCAACATTGCCGCACGCGTGTTGTTGTCGGTCACCGGACGCCAGGTAATCGTATCCAGCTTTGGCAGCCCTTGCTGCCAGTAACCCGCGAACTTCTTAACCTTTACAAAATCCGTCTGATTCCAGGTCTCAAGCTGATACGGCCCGGTCCCCACGGGATGGAAACCGATCTCCTTGCCGTATTTCTCCAGCGCGGCGGGAGAGATCATCGCCGTAGCCGGGTGCGCCAGAATATTGATAAATGCAGAGAACGGCTGCTTCAGCGTTATCTTCACCGTCGACGGATCGACGACCTCGGTTTTATCGATATTCTTATACAGGTTGTAGCGTTTCAGATGGTTTTCCGGATTGCTGGCCCGGTCGAGGTTAGCTTTAACCGCATCGGCGTTGAAGTCGGTGCCGTCCTGAAACTTCACACCCTGTCGCAGCTTAAGGGTATAAGTCAGGCCATCATCAGAAACCGTATAACTCTCCGCCAGCACATTTTTCAGCTTCATCTCTTTATCAAGGCCAAACAGCCCCTGGTAAAAGGACTTCGCTACCGCCTGCGACAACGTGTCGTTTGCGTCGTAGGGATCGAGGGTGGTGAAATTGGATCCTACCGCCACTACTACATCTTTGGCGGCCCAGCCAGGTGTGGCGGCCAGCGCAGAGGCTACTCCCACAGCAACCAGCCATTTTCGAGCAACAATTTTTGTCATGTTATTCTCCTTAAACCCTGCCTGCCTGTTATAAACGCGAAAGCGCATTTTCTGGTTGCGGTCGCGCAACATAATGCCCCGGGCCAACTTGCTGGAGTGAAACGGGGGAAATCTCTTCACCGCGTTTGCGGATATTACTGGGGATATCATCCGACAGCAGCACGCGCTGGGGCCGGTGATGTGAGGGATCGGCGACCGGGACTGCCGCCATCAGTTTGCGGGTGTACGGATGCTGCGGATTTTCAAACACCGCGCGTCGGGTGCCGATCTCGACGATTTGCCCAAGGTACATCACCGCCACCCGATGACTGATCCGCTCCACCACCGCCATATCGTGGGAAATAAACAGGTACGCAATCCCCATTTCTCGTTGGAGGTCGAGCAACAGGTTGATAATTTGCCCGCGAATTGAGACATCCAGCGCCGAGACTGACTCATCGGCAATAATCACCTTGGGATTGAGCGCCAGCGCCCGGGCAATACAGATACGCTGACGCTGACCACCGGAAAACTCGTGCGGATAGCGCCAGGCATGCTCAGGGAGCAATCCTACGCGTTCCAGCAACCATGCAACCCGTTTTGCCGCCGCATCGCCTTGCAGTAGCCCATGCACCCGCAGCGGTTCTAAAATGGAATATCCCACGGTCTGACGCGGATCGAGCGAAGCATAGGGGTCCTGGAAGATAAATTGAATATCCCGACGCAGCGGCTGTAGCTTACTGGCGGCCAGGGTATCGATACGCTGTCCGTTGAAAACAATCTCCCCGCGCTGAGACTCTACCAGACGTAGCAGCGCCCGACCGGTGGTGGATTTCCCGCAGCCTGACTCCCCCACCAGCGAGAGCGTCTCGCCGGGCCACAGGTCAAAGCTGACGTTTTCCACCGCATGCACCTCGCGGGTCACCCGATTAAGAATGCCGCTGCGCAGCGGAAAACGCGTCACCAGATTACGTACCTGCAAAATAGGCTCGCCTTCAACCACTGTATCCTGTTCAGTCTGTGGTTCTACATGACTGGGATCGTGTAACGAAATGAGAGGAAACCGGCGCGGGTACGCTTGTCCGGTCATCGCCCCAAGCTGCGGCACGGCTGCCAGCAGCGCTTTGGTGTAAGGATGCTGGGGAGCGTGAAAAATCTGCTCAACGCTGCCGGTTTCTACCGCCTCGCCCTGATACATCACCAGCACGCGATCGGCAATATCCGCTACGACGCCCATATCGTGGGTAATAAAGATCACTCCCATCGACATATCCTGCTGCAACACTTTTATCAGTTGCAGGATCTGTGCCTGAATAGTGACATCCAGCGCGGTAGTCGGTTCATCGGCAATTAAAACCGCAGGGCGACACGATAGCGCCATGGCGATCATTACCCGCTGGCGCATGCCGCCAGAAAGCTGGTGCGGATAGCGCGATAAAATAGCCTTCGCCTCAGGAATACGCACCTGGTCGAGCATCCGTTTCGCTTCCACCATCGCCTCTTCGTGGCTGGCCCCCTGATGCAAACGGATTGACTCAGCAATCTGCTCACCCACGGTAAATACCGGATTAAGCGATGTCATGGGCTCCTGGAAGATCATGGCGATATCCGCGCCACGCACGTGACGCATCCGCGACGCGCTCTGTTCACCCAGCTCAATAACCTGTCGGTTACGGCGTCGAAGGAGCATTTCATCGCAGCTCACCTCACCGCCTGACTGTTCAATCAAACGCATTAGCGACAAGGCTGTTACCGACTTTCCTGAACCGGATTCACCCACTATCGCCAGCGTTTCACCACGCTTCAGGCGAAATGACAGATTACGCACCGCACTGATGCGCTGTTGCTCCTGTTCAAAGGCAATGTTCAGGTTGCTGACTGCCAGCACGTCGCTGGCGTCAAGCTCATCACTGTGTGGCAACGGTATCTCCTTTTTCCTGATAAATACCGGTGGTTGGCGTATCGCCTGCATATCCCCAGGCTCGGTACATGCCTTCGCTGTTAAACGGCAAGGCGACGTTGCCCTCGTGATCGATGGCAATTAAACCGCCGCTGCCGCCGAGCGCCGGTAATTTTTCCATTACTACGCGTTCGCACGCCTCCGATAAACTCAGGCCGCCATAGTCCATCAACGCCGCAATGTCATACGCCGCCAGCGCACGAATAAAGACTTCACCGGTTCCGGTGCAGGAAACGGCCACACTTGCGTTATTGGCATAACAGCCTGCGCCGACCAGCGGACTGTCACCTACCCGCCCCGGTAATTTGTTGGTCATCCCGCCGGTCGATGTTGCCGCCGCCAGATTGCCAAACATATCCAGCGCGACCGCACCCACAGTACCCATTTTGTTGTTTTCATCCAGCGGGGTCGCGCTATGATCCAGCACCGTTTCACCCGCCGATTGCGCTGCCAGCAGTTGAGCGTAGCGTTCTGGCGTCGAGAAAATATCCGCCGAAACGCGCTCCAACCCCTGCGCAATGGCAAAGTTTTCAGCCCCTTCACCTATCATCATGACGTGGGGGCTGTGTTCCATCACCAGGCGTGCCGCGAGAATCGGGTTGCGCAGATGGCTAACCCCGGCGACGGCTCCCGCGTTTAGCGTATTACCGTCCATCACACAGGCGTCCAGTTCATGGGTTTCATCACGGGTATACACCGCGCCAATTCCGGCATTAAACAACGGACACTCTTCCAACAAACGCACGGCTTCGGTGACCACATCCAGTGCGCTACGACCGTCTTCAAGCATCCGTTGGCCGGTTTCAACGATATCCGACAGCGCTTGTATATAACGCAATTCTTGCTCCTGGCTCAGTAACGCGCGGGTGATAGCCCCTGCGCCGCCGTGAATTGCAATGACTGCTTTACCCATTTTATTCGTCCATTAGGTGGCGGGTACCGGGGGGTTATAAATATCAGAATTTCGGTGACTTATTGATTCGATTTTTGAATATAGAAAGATGCAGACGTCATGTAAAGGTAAAGGCCCGCACCTCACACCCCGTCTCATCAGGTCATTCAGATGTGTTTAACGGAAAGGTGATCTCTCGACGTTGTTGCTAAATTATTCAAGCCGATCGGTAATCTGTTTTTTTGCATAAAACACAAAGCGTTCTACAGACGGCATACACGCTGCCCAGTTATGTTTGGTTAACCCCAGATATTCCGCACGCGCTGCTTGCAGCAAATCAGCATGCTCAGCGGGTAATTGCGGCAGAAGCCAGGATGCGGCCTCATCTTTAGCGACAATATTACCCGTAACCACGCTATACCAGATACGTGCCAGAGCAAGGATGATATTACGCTCGTCCCCCTCTAAATCAGCCGGTTTCTGCCACATCTCAAGGATATGCCGAAATGTTTGCAATACATCGCTAAACGGAATGACGTTAAATAACGTCTCAGCCGGTTCACCGAACAGCGGTACGCTGGCGCGCCGGGCCTGGGTTAGCAGAATAGAAAGATCAGCATCCACCATTGCCGGTTCAAACACGCCAGCACGAATATCATCACGCAACCATTCGCCAAACTGCATTTCTCTCGCCGGTGGGAATCGCCACGGCACGATCTGCGAGTGCAGAACCACGGTCACTTCCAGCGCACGATATGGCCCGGAGGTGCCGGGAGGCGCTGAAATGGTCAGCAAATCCTGCATCAGTTTTTTTCTTTGTCGGGCATTTATTGGTTCACGCAGGGTGACCAATAAATCAATGTCGCTTTGGGGTTTTAAGCCGCCTTCAACCGCAGAGCCATACAAATGAAGGGCAATGAGATTCCCCGCGAAAATCTGGCGGATGCACGCACTGGCGGCCTCCACCTGTCGTCGAATTGCGTCTGGAATAATATTAGCCATTTCGCCCCCAGGGAAAAAAGAGCGGAAATATTGAGTCTATACTGCATTCTTCTTGCTGCGCTATCCCTGACACAAAACCTTTACCAGATCTGATTCTAAGCCTGAGGTAGCATACTGCCCGCGTCCATTTTCTGACATAATGAGCAGATTCGATTTTGCCCCGCAGGAGTCTTCTCATGGAATTTACCGCCGGACTGATGCCGCTTGAAACGGCTCTCTCTCAGATGCTTTCGCGTATTACCCCGCTCACCGCCGTCGAAACGCTGCCGCTGGTTCAATGCTTTGGCCGTATTCTGGCCACCGACGTTGTCTCCCCCATTGATGTACCGGGATTCGATAACTCAGCAATGGATGGCTATGCGGTACGATTAGCCGATTTACAATCTGATCAGCCGCTTGCGGTGGCGGGTAAAGCCTTTGCCGGTCAGCCTTTCCATGGCGAGTGGCCTGCGGGAACCTGCATCCGAATTATGACCGGCGCCCCGGTGCCAGCTGGTTGTGAAGCGGTGGTGATGCAGGAGCAAACGGAACAAACTGACGACGGGGTGCGTTTTACCGCCGAAGTCCGCCGCGGGCAAAATATTCGTCTGCGCGGTGAAGATATTGCAAACGGCGCGGTGGTGTTTCCCGCCGGGACTCGGCTGACAACCGGCGAGCTTCCCGTTCTGGCTTCGCTCGGTGTTGCCGATGCTCCCGTTGTACGCAAAGTCCGCGTGGCGCTGTTCTCTACCGGTGATGAACTGCAGTTACCAGGTCAGCCGCTGGGAGACGGGCAGATTTATGACACTAACCGTCTGACCGTTCACCTGATGCTGCAACAGTTGGGCTGCGAAGTGATCAACCTGGGGATTATTCGCGACGATCCCAACGCGCTGCGTGCCGCGTTTATCGAAGCCGACAGCCAGGCCGATGTCGTCATCAGTTCCGGCGGCGTTTCAGTAGGCGAAGCGGATTACACTAAAACTATTCTGGAAGAGCTGGGAGAAATTGCCTTCTGGAAGCTGGCCATCAAACCGGGCAAACCGTTCGCGTTTGGCAAACTGAGCAACAGCTGGTTTTGCGGTCTGCCGGGTAATCCAGTGTCTGCGGCCCTCACCTTTTATCAACTGGTACAACCGCTCCTGGCGAAACTCAGCGGCAACACCGCCTGTGGACTACCGCCTCGCCAGCGCGTGCGCACCGCCTCACGCCTGAAGAAAACACCGGGCCGTCTGGATTTTCAGCGCGGCGTATTGCAGCGTACCGCTGAAGGCGAACTGGAAGTCACCACGACCGGGCACCAGGGCTCGCATATTTTTAGCTCTTTTAGCCAGGGTAACTGTTTTATCGTGCTGGAGCGCGATCGCGGTAACGTCGAAGCCGGCGAATGGGTTGAGGTCGAGCCGTTTAACGCACTGTTTGGAGGCCTGTAATGGCAGAACTCAGCGACCAGGAGATGATGCGCTATAACCGGCAAATCATTCTGCGCGGCTTCGATTTCGAAGGTCAGGAAGCGCTCAAGGAGGCGCGGGTACTGGTCGTTGGTGTGGGGGGACTGGGATGCGCAGCAACTCAGTACCTTGCAGGCGCTGGCGTCGGGCATTTAACCTTGCTCGACTTTGACACAGTCTCCGTGTCGAACCTCCAGCGCCAGACGCTGCACAGCGATGCGACCGTTGGACAGCCAAAAGTGCTATCCGCCCGCGACGCACTGGCGCGGATTAACCCTTATATCGCCATTACGCCGGTGAATGCGCTGCTGGACGAGAGCGAGATTCACACGCTTATTACCGAACACGATTTGGTGCTGGACTGTACGGATAATGTCAGCATCCGCAATCAGTTGAATGCCGGATGCTTCGCCGCCAGGATTCCGCTGGTTTCCGGTGCGGCAATTCGCATGGAAGGACAAATTACCGTATTTACCTACCAGGAAGGAGAGCCCTGCTACCGTTGCCTGAGCCGTCTGTTCGGTGAAAACGCCCTGACCTGCGTAGAGGCCGGAGTGATGGCCCCGCTGATTGGAGTGATCGGCTCGTTACAGGCAATGGAAGCCATTAAGCTGCTGGCTAACTACGGTAAACCGGCGTCCGGAAAAATCGTCATGTACGACGCCATGACCTGCCAGTTTCGCGAAATGAAGCTGATGCGCAATCCCACCTGTGAGGTCTGCGGGAGTTAGCAGAGAAATCGTCGGCACCGCACTATTGCCAGAGGGCGATGCTAATGCCTCTTATCAGGCCTACAACAGCGCATTGTGTAGGCCGGATAAGGTGTCAGCCGCCATCCGGCAAAACAGACTTACAGAGAAGTGCGTCCAAATGCGCTCTGCCAGTCGTGCTCGAACTTCGCTACGGCAGCATCAACGGCCGGAGAGCTAATCATCTGCTGAGCGACATCCAGCGGCAGCGTGATGGACTCGCAGCCTGCCAGCAGGCAATCCAGCGCCTGACGCGGCGTTTTAAAACTGGCGGCCAGTACTTTAGCGTGCGGGGCATGCATTTTCAGTAAGGTCTGCAGATCGGTCACCGTCTGAATGCCGTCCCCCCCCTGCGCATCCACACGGTTAACGTATGGCGCAACGTATTCGGCCCCCGCAAGCGCAGCTAATAGCCCTTGAGCAGCGCCGTATACCGCGGTACCCAACGTCGGGATCCCTTCTTCTTTCAGCAATTTAATGGCCGTCAGACCTTCTGCCGTGACCGGCACTTTGACCACGATATCCGCAATGATTGCCCGCAGCTTACGCGCATCACTGACCATGCCTTCGGCGGTGGTCGCCATTACCTGAGCAAACAGGCGTCCTTGCCCTCCCATCGCTTCCTGCAGTTGCGGCAGTAACACGTCCAGCGTCTGCTTACCTGCCGCCACAATGCTTGGGTTAGTGGTCACCCCTGCCAGCGGAAAAACCCGCGCCAGAGCTTTTACCGCGTCAACGTCAGACGTATCTAAATAGAGTTCCATAACCTTTCCTCAAACGAATAATTAGCATGAATAAAAGGTAGCACGGCGAAACCTCACGGTTAGTTGACGTACGTCAATATAACTTTCATTCGAAAGTAATTTAATCTTTATACGAAAGATGAGAGGCCGCTTATGATTTTCAATATCCAGCGCTATTCCACACATGATGGTCCCGGTATCCGTACCGTGGTGTTCCTTAAAGGATGCTCTCTGGGCTGTCGGTGGTGCCAGAATCCGGAAAGCCGCGCCCGCACGCAGGATCTGCTCTATGACGCGCGTTTGTGCCTCGACGGTTGCGATCTCTGTGCTCAGGCCGCACCGAAGGTGATTGAACGCGCGCTGAGTGGATTGCTGATTCATCGCGAAAAACTGACCGATGATGCGCTCACGGCGCTGACCCACTGCTGTCCAACCCAGGCGCTGACCGTCTGCGGAGAGGAAAAAAGCGTGGACGACATCATGGCGACCGTAGTGCGTGATAAACCGTTTTACGATCGCAGCGGCGGGGGCCTCACCCTGTCTGGCGGTGAACCCTTTATGCAGCCAGAACTGGCGGCAGCGCTGCTCAAAGCCAGCCACGATGCAGGTATTCATACAGCGGTTGAAACCTGTCTGCATGTCCCGTGGAAGTATATTGAACCGTCATTACCTGACGTCGACCTGTTCCTGGCCGATTTAAAACATGTCGCCGACGCGCCGTTTAAACAGTGGACCGATGGCAGCGCCTCTCGCGTACTGGAAAATCTGAAAAAACTGGCCGCCGCCGGTAAAAAAATGGTTATCCGCGTCCCCCTGATTCAGGGGTTCAACGCTGACGAAGCCGCTATTCAGGCCATTACCGATTTTGCTGCCGACGAGCTTCACGTCGATGAGATCCATTTTTTGCCCTACCACACGTTGGGCATCAACAAATACCACTTACTCAGTCAACCCTACAACGCACCGGATAAACCGCTTGATGCGCCTGCGCTGCTCGAATTTGCCCAGCAGTACGCCAGCCTGAAAGGTTTAACCGCGACCCTACGAGGATAATCGCCATGACCACTCTGAAACTGGACACACTCAGCGACCGTATCAAAGCGCATAAAACGGCCCTGATTCACATCGTGAAGCCGCCGGTTTGTACCGAGCGCGCCCAGCACTATACCGAGATGTACCAACAGCATCTGGATAAACCTATTCCGGTTCGCCGCGCACTGGCGCTGGCCCATCATCTGGCGGAACGCACCATCTGGATCAAGCATGACGAACTGATCATTGGTAACCAGGCAAGCGAAGTGCGTGCCGCGCCAATCTTCCCGGAATACACCGTGTCGTGGATTGAAAAAGAGATCGATGACCTCGCCGACAGGCCGGGCGCGGGCTTTGCGGTAAGCGAAGAGAACAAACGCGTATTGCACGAGGTGTGTCCATGGTGGCGTGGTCAGACCGTGCAGGATCGCTGCTACGGAATGTTTACTGACGAGCAGAAAGGGCTGCTGGAAACCGGCATTATCAAAGCCGAAGGTAACATGACCTCCGGTGACGCACACCTGGCGGTAAACTTCCCGCTGCTGCTGGAAAAAGGTCTCGACGGCCTGCGCCACAAAGTTGATGAACGTCGTTCCCGCATCAATCTGACATGTCTGGAAGACCTTCATGGCGATCAGTTTCTGAAAGCGATTGATATCGTGCTGGAGGCCGTCAGTCTGCACATTGAGCGCTTTGCCGCGCTGGCACGTAAAATGGCGGCCATGGAAACTCGCGCCAGTCGTCGTGATGAACTGTTGACCATGGCGGACAACTGCGATGTGATCGCCCATGAGCCGCCAAAAACGTTCTGGCAGGCGCTGCAGTTGTGCTATTTCATCCAGTTGATCCTGCAAATTGAATCAAATGGTCACTCGGTGTCGTTTGGTCGCATGGATCAGTACCTCTATCCGTTCTACCGTCGTGACGTAGAACTGAACCAAAGCCTCGATCGTGAGCACGCCATTGAGCTGCTGCACAGCTGCTGGCTGAAACTGCTGGAAGTGAACAAAATCCGCTCCGGCTCCCATTCGAAAGCCTCGGCGGGTAGCCCGCTGTATCAGAACGTGACCATTGGTGGCCAAAACCTGGTCAACGGTCAGGCAATGGATGCCGTCAATCCGCTCTCCTACGCTATTCTGGAATCCTGCGGTCGCCTGCGTTCTACTCAGCCAAACCTGAGCGTGCGTTATCATGCAGGGATGAGTAATGATTTCCTGGATGCCTGTGTACAGGTGATCCGCTGCGGCTTCGGGATGCCTGCCTTTAATAACGACGAAATCGTCATACCTGAATTCATTAAGCTTGGCATTGAACCGCAGGACGCCTATGACTATGCGGCCATTGGTTGCATCGAAACCGCCGTTGGCGGCAAATGGGGCTACCGCTGTACCGGTATGAGCTTTATTAACTTTGCCCGCGTGATGCTGGCAGCGCTGGAAGGTGGTCGCGATGCCACCAGCGGTAAAGTATTTCTGCCACAGGAAAAAGCGCTCTCGGCTGGTAACTTCAACAATTTCGACGAAGTGATGGACGCCTGGGATGCGCAGATTCGCTACTACACGCGTAAATCTATCGAAATTGAGTATGTTGTCGACACCATGCTGGAAGAGAACGTACACGATATTCTGTGCTCTGCGCTGGTAGATGACTGTATTGAACGCGCGAAAAGCATTAAACAAGGCGGTGCGAAATACGACTGGGTATCGGGTTTGCAGGTGGGTATTGCCAACCTCGGCAACAGCCTGGCTGCGGTGAAGAAACTGGTCTTTGAACAAGGCGCTATCGGTCAGCAACAGCTGGCCGCCGCGCTGGCCGACGATTTTGACGGTCTGACCCACGAACAATTACGCCAGCGGCTGATCAACGGCGCACCGAAATACGGCAACGATGACGATAGCGTTGATACGCTGCTGGCTCGCGCTTATCAGACCTATATCAATGAGTTAAAACAGTATCATAATCCGCGTTACGGACGTGGCCCGGTTGGCGGCAATTACTACGCGGGTACCTCATCGATCTCCGCAAACGTACCGTTTGGCGCGGCAACGATGGCCACACCGGATGGTCGTAAGGCGCACACTCCGCTGGCAGAAGGCGCAAGCCCGGCTTCCGGAACGGACCATCTCGGCCCAACAGCGGTAATTGGCTCGGTGGGTAAACTGCCGACCGGTTCAATCCTCGGCGGCGTGTTGTTAAACCAGAAGCTGAACCCGGCCACGCTGGAGAATGAATCCGATAAGCAAAAGCTGATGATCCTGCTGCGTACCTTCTTTGAAGAGCACAAAGGCTGGCATATTCAGTACAACATTGTCTCCCGTGAAACGCTGCTGGAAGCCAAAAAGCACCCGGATCAGTATCGTGACCTGGTGGTCCGTGTAGCAGGTTATTCGGCCTTCTTCACCGCGCTGTCTCCAGATGCGCAGGACGATATCATCGCACGTACTGAACATATGCTGTAATCCCCCTTACCCGGCGGCATTTCGCTTGCCGGGTATTCTTCTTTCGAATGAAATAAATTTGTGCTTTAGCTCACATTGTTATTAAAATGTTTCTGGTCGCAGTTATGAGCCAGGAGCAAGTATGACCATCAAAGTTATCGTCACCGATATGGACGGAACTTTTCTCGACGACGCCAAAAAATACGATCTTGCACGTTTTATGGCGCAGTATCAGGAACTAAAAAAACGGGATATTGAATTTGTCGTGGCCAGCGGCAATCAGTATTACCAACTGATCTCCTTTTTCCCGGAACTCAAAAATGAGATCTCTTTTGTTGCCGAGAACGGGGCGTTAGTCTTTGAACATGGCAAACAGCTGTTTCACGGTGAGCTGACCCGCCACGAATCCCGCATTGTCATTGGCGAACTGCTCAAAGATACGCATCTCAACTTTGTGGCTTGCGGCCTGCAAAGCGCCTACGTTAGCGAAAATGCCCCCGAGTCCTTTGTCGCATTGATGTCAAAACACTACCATCGCCTGAAACCCGTGAAGGATTATCAGGACATCGATGATGTGCTGTTCAAGTTCTCGCTGAATTTACCGGACCAACAAATCCCATTAGTGATCGATCACCTTCATTCTGCCCTTGACGGTATAATGAAGCCTGTCACCAGCGGCTTTGGGTTTATCGACCTGATCATTCCAGGTTTGCATAAAGCCAACGGAATCAGCCGTCTGCTAAAGCGCTGGAACCTGTCCCCGCAAAATGTGGTCGCCATTGGCGATAGCGGCAACGACGCAGAAATGCTGAAAATGGCGCGCTACTCTTTCGCCATGGCCAACGCGGCAGAGAGTATCAAATCGATTGCCCGCTATCAGACCGACGACAATAACCATCAGGGCGCGCTGAACGTGATTCAGGCGGTGCTGGATAACACTTCCCCTTTTAATTGCTAATCCTGCCCAACCGGGGTATCCCCTTGCCCCGGTTTCCACGCTTTTTCATGTTTCTCACACCATCAAATTTCAAACTTGCGTTAACTAAATTTTAACTTATATTATCACCTGTAAGTTAAATGAGTTTCGAATGAAAGTTAATGCGAGGTGGATATGGCTTTTACTTTTACCAGCGACACGTTGCCCACCGATCACAAAGCGGCAATCCGGCAGATGAAAAAGCAATTGCGTGAACAGCTTGGAGATGTTCAGTCGATTTTCAATCAGTTGAGCGAGGCCATTGCTAATCGCGTGGCGGAAATCAACGCCCTCAAAGCGCAAGGCTCTCCGGTATGGCCTGTGTTGTCCTATGCGGATATCAAGGCAGGTCGCGTGAGCGCTGAGCAGCGTGAAGAAATTAAGCGTCGCGGATGCGCGGTCATTAAAGGCCATTTCTCTCGCGAACAAGCCCTCGATTGGGATAGGTCAATGCTGGACTATCTGGACCGCAACCATTTTGACGACGTTTACCAAGGACCGGGTGATAATTTCTTTGGTACCCTGAGCGCATCGCGGCCTGAAATCTACCCCATCTACTGGTCCCAGGCGCAGATGCAGGCCCGTCAGAGTGAAGAAATGGCAAATGCGCAGTCATTTCTCAACCGTCTTTGGACATTTGCAGGCGAAGGTAAGCAATGGTTTAACCCGGATGTCAGCGTTATCTACCCCGACCGCATACGCCGTCGTCCACCGGGAACGACGTCCAAAGGGCTGGGCGCGCATACGGATTCCGGTGCGCTGGAACGCTGGCTTCTGCCGGCATATCAGCAGGTCTTTGCTAATGTTTTCAATGGTAAGCTGGAAGACTACGATCCGTGGCAGGCCGCGCATCGCACTGAAGTAGAAGAGTACACGGTGGATAACACCACCAAATGTTCAGTATTCCGTACCTTCCAGGGCTGGACTGCTCTCTCTGATATGCTGCCAGGTCAGGGGTTGTTGCACGTGGTCCCTATCCCTGAAGCGATGGCCTGGGTACTGTTACGTCCATTGCTTGACGATGTGCCGGAAGATGAACTTTGCGGCGTAGCGCCCGGCAGAGTTCTGCCGATTTCTGCGCAATGGCATCCGCTGCTGATTGAAGCGTTAACCAGCATTCCGCAACTGGACGCCGGAGACTCCGTCTGGTGGCATTGCGATGTGATCCACTCCGTCGCGCCGGTAGAAAATCAGCAGGGTTGGGGCAACGTGATGTACATCCCTGCCGCACCGATGTGCGAAAAGAATCTGGCCTACGCCCATAAAGTGAAGGCCGCGCTGGAAAAAGGCGTATCGCCGGGTGATTTCCCACGCGAGGATTATGAAACTAACTGGGAAGGACGCTTCACGCTGGATGATTTGAATATCCATGGCAAGCGTGCGCTGGGGATGGAATAATCCGTCCCCTTCCAACGCCTTTAAAACAGTCCGGTTTTCTTCACTACATGACAAAAACCGGATACTTTTTTATTCTATTGATACTGCTGCCAGTTTCCATTTATCATTTTCTTTGAGCATTGTAACGTTAATCTCGCCAGACTCTCCGTTTTTAAACTCTACGTTTCCAGACAAAGAACCAACATCATTTACTACATTGAAACTATCGAAACTGTATTCGCTAATATCATCAAAATGAACAAACTCGGTTACAAGCTTAAAATCCTCGCTGTTCATTTTTCTTTGCAGAAAAGAAGAGCTTGCCTGATAAGCCTGTACATATTGTCCATCGCGGAGCAAATCTATCTCTGTTCGCGCAGCATCCTTCAAATCACCCATCGTGGAAAAAAGGAAAGTGCCAATACCAATAAAAATAATTAGTGCGGCAATCACCGCTCCCGCAATAACAAATTTCCTTTTTTTCTTGTCTGCTAACACACCACGAACCTGCCATCCAGCATCACGAACCATATCAAAAACAGGGTCGGTAATTTCCGTTGATGCAAATTTATAGCCATCAATTTTACCAAAGCTACCATCTTCTTTTTTACCCAAGGATCCCCCAGCAGAAAACTCAAGACGTTGCCCGATTTGTACAGATTTGCTCAATCTGAACCCACCCAAATCTGCATCCCACTCCACATCGGTAGTTTTTTCCCGATAGCTAATCTGCTTTTTACTTTCATCGAAGAACAGTCTTAACTCATATTGTTTTTGCAATCCGTATTGACTGAAGTAATCTATCCACTCAGCATCTACGATATTCCAGGATGCAACAATATCATCGCCATCTTCACGTAAAATGAAAGGATGCTCGTTGCTGTTGTTTAAACTTAGTAAGTTTAATTTAAGATTGGTTAAAGAAAGCGGTTCCATCTGACTTATTTCCTTTCCCTGTGTAGGTAGTTATGGAAAGTATCTTAGCCACAATTGTGGCTAAGATTAATAAGCAGAGCTTTTTTTCAGAAAAGTGCGGGGAGAGACTTATTCAATACCTTTACTACGCAGGTAATCTTCGTAGTTACCGGTGAAGTCGATTACGCGTTCCGGCGTAATTTCAATCACGCGGGTTGCCAACGAACTGACGAACTCACGGTCGTGAGAAACGAAGATCAGCGTGCCCTGGTACATTTCCAGCGCCATATTCAGCGACTCGATAGATTCCATATCCAGGTGGTTGGTCGGTTCATCCATTACCAGAATATTCGGTTTCTGCATCATCAGCTTACCGAACAGCATGCGTCCTTTTTCACCACCGGACAGCACTTTAGCAGGTTTCTTGATATCGTCCTGGCTGAACAGCAAGCGACCAAGGAAGCTACGTACTACCTGCTCATCATCGCCTTCCTGTTTCCACTGACTCATCCACTCGAAGACCGTCAGATCGTTTTCGAATTCGTACTCGTGATCCTGCGCGTAGTAACCAACCTGGGCGTTTTCAGACCATTTCACAGTACCGTTATCCGGCTGTAATTCGCCGACCAGCGTTTTCAGCATGGTTGATTTACCCACGCCGTTGGCACCCAGAATGGCAATTTTCTCACCGACTTCCAGCAGCAGGTTAAAGTTTTTAAACAACGGACCTTCATCAAAACCTTTCGTCAGCGCTTCCACTTCAAGCGCGTTTCGGAACAGTTTCTTATCCTGTTCGAAGCGGATGAACGGGTTCTGACGGCTGGACGCCTTCACTTCGTCAAGCTTGATCTTATCAATCTGACGCGCACGAGAAGTCGCCTGACGAGATTTAGATGCGTTGGCGCTGAAGCGGCTGACGAAGGATTGCAGATCGGCAATCTGCGCTTTCTTCTTGGCGTTATCGGCCAGCAGACGTTCACGCGCCTGGGTTGCCGCCGTCATATATTCGTCGTAGTTACCCGGATAAACACGCAGTTCGCCGTAGTCCAGATCCGCCATGTGCGTACAGACCATGTTCAGGAAGTGACGGTCGTGCGAAATGATGATCATGGTGCTGTCACGCTCGTTCAGCGTCTGTTCCAGCCAGCGGATGGTGTCGATATCCAGGTTGTTCGTTGGTTCGTCGAGCAGCAGAATGTCCGGGTTAGAGAACAGCGCCTGTGCCAGAAGCACACGCAGCTTCCAGCCGGGGGCGACTTCGCTCATCGGACCGTAATGCTGTTCTACCGGAATACCTACGCCCAGCAGCAGTTCACCCGCACGCGCTTCCGCAGAGTAGCCGTCCATTTCGCCATACTGAACTTCAAGGTCAGCAACTTTATAGCCGTCTTCTTCGCTCATTTCGGCCAGGGCGTAAATGCGATCGCGCTCCTGCTTTACTTCCCACAGTTCACCGTGACCCATGATCACGGTGTCAAGCACGGTGAACTCTTCAAAGGCGAACTGATCCTGACGCAGCTTACCAATGCGCTCGTTCGGATCGAGGGAAACGTTGCCCAGCGTCGGTTCGAGGTCGCCGCCGAGAATTTTCATAAAAGTGGATTTACCGCTACCGTTCGCGCCAATCAGGCCGTAACGGTTGCCGCCGCCAAATTTGACGGAAATATTTTCAAACAGCGGCTTACTGCCGAACTGCATGGTGACGTTGCTGGAAACTAACACTGGCGTATCCTGAAAGAGAAAGAAATATGTGACGAACCGCTTATTATGCCATAAGTCTGCAATAAGATCGCGCCTTGATGCTGAAGGGATAAAGTGAAAGCAAAAGGAAAAAAATGTGATTTAGTACACATCCGAATTCCTTGTTGCTCAGATTGCACATATAATGCGTGCCCAACACTACATAAATCTCAACCCACTAGCCTGCCTGGCACTGAATCTCGCATACATGAACATGAATATGAAATTAACAACGCTTTTCGCGGCGGCACTCGCAATAGTTGGTTTTTGTAACACCGCTTCTGCCGTCACGTACCCGCTGCCTACCGATGGCAGCCGTTTGATCGGCCAAAACCAGGTCATCACTATTCCTGAAGGCAACACCCAACCGCTGGAGTATTTTGCGGCGGAGTATCAGATGGGTCTGTCTAATATGCTGGAAGCCAACCCAGGCGTGGATACCTTCCTGCCGAAGGGCGGCACCGTCCTGAACATACCTCAGCAATTGATCCTGCCGGATACCGTGCATGAAGGTATTGTTATTAACAGCGCTGAAATGCGTCTGTACTACTACCCGAAAGGCACCAACACCGTTATTGTTCTGCCGATCGGTATTGGTCAGTTGGGCAAAGACACGCCAATCAACTGGACCACCAAAGTAGAACGTAAAAAAGCGGGCCCAACCTGGACGCCAACGGCAAAAATGCATGCGGAATACCGCGCTGCGGGCGAACCGCTGCCAGCTGTTGTTCCGGCAGGTCCGGATAACCCGATGGGCCTGTACGCGCTGTATATCGGTCGCCTGTACGCCATCCACGGCACCAATGCTAATTTCGGCGTCGGCTTACGCGTCAGCCACGGTTGCGTGCGTCTGCGTAACGACGACATCAAATTCCTGTTTGAAAATGTGCCGGTCGGCACCCGCGTACAGTTTATCGATGAGCCGGTAAAAGCCACGACTGAACCAGACGGCAGCCGTTACATCGAGGTACACAACCCACTGTCTACCACTGAAGCACAGTTCGAAGGCGGGGAAATCGTACCGATTACGCTGAACAAGAGCATTACCAGCATCACCGGTCAGTCTGACGTCGATCAGGCCGTCGTTGAGCAGGCGGTACAGAACCGTTCAGGTATGCCGGTTCGTCTGAACTAAGCATCAAAACTGCCCTTTCGCCTTATCGGGCCTACTTAACCTGTAGGCCCGATAAGCGCCAGCCCCATCGGGCACAATCCTCACATCACCTGCAATAAACCATACCCTACCAGCGCCGCCCATATCAGCATCGGCACCGAATACCAATGAAAACGCCACCAGATCCGTCGATCGTTTGCCATCCGTAAAGCAATAAGATTCGCCAGCGATCCCGGCAACAACCCAAAACCGCCCACATTGACCGCCCAGGCCAGCAGCAGCGTTGGCGGGACGTAGTTCAGCAGCAAAATCGTGCTGGGAACATTACTGATAAACTGCGACAGGCCAATGGCCGTCAACCAAAGCCCCGGCGCTGAAAGCGTGCCAATCTGGTGGGTAATCTCCTGCAAGGCCGGGAGTTGCGTCAGCAAGTGCACATCAATGAACATCGCCATAAACACCAACAGCAGCGTCCAATCCACGCTGAGGATCACGCGGCGAGCCAGCACCATGAATCCTGCCGCGACGATCGCCAGGCCCCACAGCTCTTGTTTTAACTCCAGTGCCGCCAGGAAAATGATATACAGCCCCAGACAGCTCCACACCAGGCGCGGTTGCCAGTCAGGCGCGCGCGTACCGGTATGAAAATGCAATGCTTTATGCGGGAAACTGAACCAGCACAGCGCCACCAATGTCAGCATCATGGTCCCCGCAAGCGGCGCCATCTGCCAGGTAAACGCGGTAAACGATAAGCCGGAGCGTCCCCACATCAGAATGTTTTGCGGATTACCTATTGGCGTGAGCAACGATCCGGCGTTTACCGCCAGCGCCTCAAAGATAATCAGGCGATTTACAGGAATGGCGCACAATTTTTTCAGGGTGATCGTCAGCGGAACAACAATAAACAGCGCAACATCGTTGGTCAGAAACGTCGACAGCAGGGCCGCCGCCAGCACCATAAATATCGCCAATTGACGTTCGGTGTTAAAGCGCCGGGTCATCTTGCGCCCTAACACATCGAAGTAACCGCTTAGCTCCACGCCTTTGGTCAGTAACATCAGGCCGCTAAGCGTAATAATCGTGTGCCAGTCTATCGCCCCCGGCCACGACCGTGGCGTAAATGGCACGAACAGGCTCAGTACAACCCCGACGATGATTAACAGCTGAAAAAAGCGATCGCGCTGTAAGGCGCGTAGTAAAGGAAAACTCATTCAGAGCCTGTGCCTTGCTGTTGCGTAAACCGGCTAAAAGCCTCCAGCGTTTCCTTACTGACGTGATGCTCCATTCCCTCCGCGTCGCGACGGGCAATTTCCGGGCTGATACCTAACATCAGCAGGAAATTCTCCACAATCTGGTGACGCTCCCGACTCTCCTGAGCCAGTCGCTCACCTTCTGCGGTTAAAAACACGCCCCGCCAGGGGATCATTTCAATCAACCCAACTGAAGCAAGACGCTTAAGCATTTTAGCAACCGTCGGCTGGGAAACCCCAAGCCGTGCGGCCATATCTACCTGGCGTGCTTCACCCACCTCAATAATGAGATCGGAAATCAGCTCTACGTAGTCATCAATCAGCTCACGGCGATGTGCCTCCCGGACCTGACGAAATCCTTCAACGTGTTCTTCGACATTCACCAATTGCGTCACTTTTTTTGTTGTTGGCATACCTGCGCGACGACTCATTCTGCTTCCTCGTTACTGTGACGCGTTAACGGCATCTGATTAGAGAACGCTCATTGTAAACCAGAGTTGCGTGGGCACAAAAAATTAACGTTTTAGCAATAGCTATATAATATAGCCTGTGCTATATCTGTATATAATAAAGACATCCCTCAAGGACTGATGGGATCGTGAAGTCAGGAGGTTTATATGAATGAATTTAAGAGGTGTATACGCGTGTTTAGCCACTCTCCCTTTAAAGTACGGTTAATGCTGATCTCTATGCTGTGCGACATGATTAACAGCAAACCAGAGCAGGATAAACCTGCAGATAAATAATGCGGCGTCGCGGCACGCCGCTTCATTTTCCTGCCGTAACTCGGATACGGTGATCGTTTTCGTGCCAATAACCCTTCTTTTTGTCAGTTTTGCCACGCCCCTCGCAAAACAATTTCTTAGTAGTAGTTGACCTTCTCTTGCACACACTCTATCTTTTCGCAGCCCTGCATATATTGCGGCTCGCGGATGCGGACCCTATCCCCCTTCTCGCTCTCTCAGGCAGGCAATGACCCTTAGCGCCAGGGTAAGCACATGGCGTTTTTGTAACAGTGGCATATGAATTTAACCCTCAAAGATTCAATCATTGCTCGTAGCCGGGCGATTAGTCCGTGGACTGGCCTCTATTTCTTACAGTCTCTGCTGATCAACCTTGCGCTGGGCTATCCGCTTAGCCTGCTCTATAGCGTTGCTTTCACCTGTATATTGATGCTGCTGTGGCGCAGCGCGCCGCGTGCGCAGAAAGTGCTGATTGGCATTTGCTCGCTGATAGCGGCAATGTACTTCCCGTTTGGCCAGGCTTACGGTTCGCCGAACTTCAATACCTTGCTGGCGCTGCACTCAACCAATATGGAAGAGTCTACTGAAATTCTGACTATCTTCCCCTGGTACAGTTATCTGGTTGGGGTGTTTATTTTCGCCCTCGGGGTTATCGCCGTACGCCGTAAAAAAGAGGTGCCGCAGCGTAGCTGGAATAAGTTCGACAGCATTTGTTTGCTGTTCAGCATAGTCGCGTTCTTTGTAACCCCGGTGCAAAACCTGGCCTGGGGCGGCGTGTTCAAGCTGAAAGACACCGGCTATCCGGTTTTCCGCTTTGCCAAGGACGTTATCGTTAATAACAACGAAGTGCTCGACGAACAAGAGCGTATGGCGAAGCTGGCGAGCGTGAAAGACAGCTGGACGGTAACCGCCGTGAAGCCGAAGTATCATACCTACGTGGTGGTCATCGGCGAAAGCGCCCGCCGCGATGCGTTAGGCGCTTTTGGCGGTCACTGGGATAACACCCCGTTTGCCAGTTCCGTTAACGGCTACATCTTCGCGGATTACATCGCGGCAAGCGGTTCGACACAAAAATCACTCGGCCTTACGCTAAATCGGGTGGTCGACAATAAACCCCAGTTCCAGGATAACTTTGTCACTCTGGCCAACCGCGCGGGATTCCAGACGTGGTGGTTCTCCAATCAGGGACAGATTGGTGAATACGATACGGCCATCGCCAGCATTGCGAAGCGAGCTGATGAAGTTCAGTTCCTCAAAAGCGGTGATTTCGAAGCGGATAAAAATACCCGTGACGAAGCGCTGTTGAAGATGACCGCCCAGGTGCTGGCAACCGAGCGCACTCAGCCACAGCTTATCGTGCTGCATTTAATGGGCTCGCATCCGCAGGCCTGCGACCGTACACAGGGTAAATACGAGACTTTCGTCCAGTCAAAAGAGACATCTTGCTATCTGTACACCATGACGCAGACGGATGACCTGCTGCGCCAGCTTTACGATCAGTTACGTAACAGCGGTAACAGCTTCTCGATGGTCTATTTCTCCGATCATGGCCTCGCGTTTAAAGAGCGGGGGAAAGAGGTGCAGTACCTGGCGCATGACGATCAGTTCCAGCAGAATTTCCAGGTACCATTTATGGTGCTGTCGAGCGATGATAAAGCGCACCGGGTGATTAAAGCCCGTCGCTCCGCCAATGATTTCCTCAGCTTTTTCTCGCAGTGGACGGGGATAAGCGCGAAGGAAATCACCAACAGCTATCGCTTTATTTCAGAGAAAAAGGCTGGCCCGGTGTACATCACCAACTTCAAATTGCAGAAGGTGGACTACAACCATCTGGGTACCGACATCTTTGAGACCAAATCTCGTTAATCTCTGAATTGCGCACAAAAAAAATCCGCCCCGAGAGGCGGATTTTTTGTATCACCGAAGTGATTAGAAGCGGTAACCCACGCCAGCAATCCAGGTGCCAACGTCAACGCTACGAATACGGCTCTGCTCGTAGGAGAAGTCCAGAGCAACGTTTTCGATCGGGTTGAACTGCAGACCAGCACCGTAAGAGAAACCGTAGTCACTGGTGGTGTGGTTATCAGCCGGGGATGCTGCGTTCTGGAATTTACCGTAGCCAACACCCACTACACCGTAGATGCTTGCCCAGTCGTTCAGACGGTAAGCCGGGCCAGCAGTGATGCCGTAGTACTGGGTTTTGTTGTAGTCGCCAGACGCATCGGTACGATCTTTTTCAGTGTAAGTGAAGGAACCGATAACACCCAGCGGGTTGCTGTCCTGCTCGTAGCGATACTTCAGGTTAAAACCGTTCATTTTGTTCGCTGCGCCCTGAGCATCGCTCTGAGCGTAACCACCGGTAACGGTAGAAGTCGCAGCTACAGCAGTACCTGCGGAGAAAGCCAGAACAGCGGCCAGTGCTGAAAGACATGCAATTTTTTTCATAACCACCTCAAATGTGCTTCAAGTAAATCCTAAGTTTTAAATATACCAAAAATTGATGGGAAACTCTTTGTGATTCGCGATGTCTAACGGGGTCTTTCATGTAACAGAACGTTTCAGAAACCCGCTATCTCTTTCAATTAACATCACTTTTCTAACCTAAAATGCCATTATTGCGCGCACAATATGGCACATTCATCCAGAATATTCCTAATCACACAGATTATTAATCCATCACTTTCATGCCATTGTACGGAACTGAGCAATTTTTTTTTCAACGAATATTCAACCAGCGGTGCGTATTTCCATTACACTCGCTGTTTTACTTTTCTATACATCACGTCATCCGTGTCGTAGCAAATTTGCAACGTCACGCAGATGAAGGCGTGTAATTATCATTTGACAGGAGAAAGGATGCCGGGGTCGTCACGTAAAGCGCCAGTCTGGTTGCCTATTTTGGTTTTGCTTATTGCTATGTCCTCCATTCAAAGCGGAGCATCTCTGGCAAAATCGCTATTCCCACTCGTCGGTGCGCCGGGCGTTACCGCATTGCGACTTGCGCTGGGCACCCTCATCCTTATTGCCTTCTTTAAACCCTGGCGTTTGCGATTCGCCAAAGAACAACGCCTGCCGCTGCTGTTTTATGGTCTGTCTCTGGGCGGGATGAACTATCTCTTCTACCTGTCAATCCAGACCGTCCCGCTGGGAATTGCCGTAGCGCTGGAGTTCACCGGCCCGCTCGCGGTAGCGCTGTTTTCATCCCGACGTCCGGTGGATTTCATTTGGGTTGCACTGGCTGTACTCGGACTTTGGTTCCTGCTGCCGTTAGGTCAGGACGTTTCTCACGTGGATTTAACCGGCGCTGCACTGGCGCTGGGCGCTGGCGCCTGCTGGGCAATCTATATTCTTACCGGGCAGCGTGCCGGCGCGGAACATGGTCCGGCGACCGTCGCGGTAGGGTCATTAATTGCGGCGCTGATTTTTGTACCCATCGGTGCGCTCCAGGCTGGGGATGCCTTGTGGCACTGGTCCATTCTACCGTTAGGCCTGGCCATTGCGGTCCTCTCCACTGCGCTTCCCTACTCGCTGGAGATGATTGCGTTGACGCGGCTGCCAACACGCACTTTTGGTACTCTGATGAGTATGGAACCCGCACTGGCTGCGGTTTCAGGAATGATCTTCCTCGGTGAAACGCTGACGCTTGTCCAGACGCTCGCTCTGGGCGCCATTATTGTCGCATCAATGGGTTCGACGCTCACTATTCGCAAAGAACCACAAATTAAGCAAGTTGACGTGAATTAACCACTTAATATTCTGCATGGTTTGCATAATCATGCAGAATATCCAATTGTAAATCTGCGTGATAATTATTCTAATAAATATAATTTTCTCATCTGCATATTTCTTGAAATTTATACATTAACATAAAAATAACACACCTCCATTAATAACCACTATATCCATATGATTTTATTAGTTATTTCATATCCACCCCTCTCTTCGCTATTAAAGTGATAGGTAACACCAGAAAAATAAATCCAAAATTCACGCTATACTTATTCCCGTTGAAGAGCTGGGACATAATTATCAAGAGGATATGAAAATATGAGTACCGCAAAACTGGTAAAAACAAAAGCATCTGCCCTCCTTTATACCCGCAACGATGTAACAGATAGCGAAAAGAAAGCGACTGTAGAGCTGCTGAATCAGCAAGTGATCCAGTTCATCGACCTGTCTTTGATCACCAAACAGGCTCACTGGAACATGCGCGGCGCGAACTTCATTGCTGTGCATGAAATGCTCGATGGCTTCCGTACTGCCCTGACCGACCACCTCGATACCATGGCTGAGCGCGCCGTACAGTTAGGCGGTGTGGCATTGGGTACCACCCAGGTTATTAACAGCAAAACGCCTCTGAAAAGCTATCCGCTGGATATCCATAGCGTACAGGACCACTTAAAAGAGCTGGCCGATCGTTATGCCGTCGTCGCTAACAGCGTCCGTAAAGCCATTAGCGAAGCAAAAGACGAAGATACAGCAGATATCTTCACCGCCGCTTCACGCGACCTCGACAAATTCCTGTGGTTTATCGAAGCCAACATTGAATAACAGCAGACATAAGAATTACCTATATAACCCTCGCCCTGGCGGGGGTTTTGCACATCTATGGTGCATGACATTGATCGTTCGTCACTCCAAAGTAAATTATTTGTAATAATCACTTCACACAATCGTTAACGAAAGATTGTTTTATCAACAATTTTTACGCTAAATAGTCATACCGTTTGTACTGTGTCAGGTACGCACCAAATGAGTGCCCCAAAACAGTGCAGATTGCCCACTTTGCCCTACTTATTGTGCAGAGAAACGAGACACCCTCTTGTTAAAACAATGAGTTGCAAAACTGGCACGATTTTTTCATTAAGCCATATGTTCTCGCAGGGGATCGCCCCGTGGATATAAAAGGAAATCCTATGAAGTCTGTATTAAAAGTCTCACTGGCTGCACTTACCCTGGCTTTTGCGGTGTCCTCCCATGCCGCAGATAAGAAACTGGTTGTCGCAACCGACACCGCATTTGTACCGTTCGAATTCAAACAGGGTGACAAATACGTTGGTTTTGATGTGGATCTGTGGGCTGCAGTGGCCAAAGAACTGAAGCTGGATTATGAACTGAAACCAATGGATTTCAGCGGCATCATCCCGGCTCTGCAAACCAAGAATATCGACCTGGCGCTGGCGGGTATCACCATCACTGATGAGCGTAAGAAAGCGATCGACTTCTCTGACGGCTACTACAAAAGCGGTCTGTTAGTGATGGTCAAAGCGAATAATAACGACGTGAAAAGCGTGAAAGATCTGGATGGTAAAGTCGTCGCTGTGAAGAGCGGCACGGGTTCCGTTGATTACGCGAAAGCTAACATCAAAACCAAAGATCTGCGTCAGTTCCCGAATATCGATAACGCATATATGGAACTGGGCACCAACCGCGCAGACGCCGTACTGCACGACACGCCAAACATTCTTTACTTCATCAAAACCGCTGGCAACGGTCAGTTCAAAGCTGTAGGCGAATCCCTGGAAGCCCAGCAGTACGGTATCGCCTTCCCGAAAGGCAGCGATGAACTGCGTGAGAAAGTGAACGGCGCGCTGAAAACGCTGAAAGAGAACGGCACATACAACGAAATCTACAAAAAATGGTTCGGTACCGAACCTAAATAACAAGAACGTTCTGTAACGCCCGGTAGCGCCAGCGCCGCCGGGCCTGCAATTTTGAGTCATCGCGTTATGGCTCATTACTTTTCTCACCACGGTAACAGGAACGAAATATGCAGTTTGACTGGAGTGCCATCTGGCCCGCCATCCCGCTTTTGATTGAAGGCGCCAAAATGACCCTGTGGATCTCGGTCCTCGGTCTGGCAGGCGGTCTGATAATCGGGCTTGCAGCAGGGTTTGCGCGTACTTTCGGCGGTTGGATAGCCAACCACGTAGCGCTGGTGTTTATCGAAGTCATTCGCGGTACGCCAATCGTTGTGCAGGTGATGTTTATTTACTTTGCCCTGCCAATGGCATTTAACGATTTACGCATTGATCCCTTTAGCGCCGCCGTTGTCACCATCATGATCAACTCCGGCGCCTATATTGCGGAAATCACCCGCGGCGCGGTGCTCTCAATCCATAAAGGATTCAGCGAAGCCGGACTGGCGCTTGGGCTTTCACGTACAGAGACTATCCGCCACGTTATTTTACCTCTCGCGCTGCGTCGTATGCTGCCACCGCTGGGCAACCAGTGGATCATCAGCATTAAAGATACCTCGCTGTTTATTGTCATTGGCGTCGCTGAACTGACCCGTCAGGGCCAGGAAATCATTGCCGGTAACTTCCGCGCACTGGAAATCTGGAGCGCCGTTGCGGTGTTCTATCTGATCATTACGCTGGTGCTGAGCTTCATTCTGCGTCGTCTGGAAAGAAGGATGAAAATCCTGTGATTGAATTTAAAAACGTTTCTAAGCACTTTGGCCCAACCCAGGTGCTGCACAATATTGACCTGAACATTCAGCAGGGCGAAGTGGTGGTAATTATCGGGCCATCCGGGTCCGGTAAATCAACCCTGCTGCGCTGCATTAACAAACTGGAAGAGATAACCTCTGGCGATCTGATCGTCGACGGTCTGAAGGTAAACGATCCAAAGGTAGACGAGCGGTTAATCCGCCAGGAAGCCGGGATGGTGTTTCAGCAGTTCTACCTGTTCCCGCATCTGACGGCGCTGGAAAACGTCATGTTCGGACCGCAGCGCGTACGCGGAGCGAATAAAGAACAGGCCGAGAAACTGGCTAAAGAGCTGCTGGCGAAAGTAGGTCTGGCCGAGCGTGCGCATCACTACCCTTCTGAGCTGTCTGGCGGTCAACAGCAGCGTGTAGCGATCGCCCGAGCGCTGGCGGTGAAGCCGAAAATGATGCTGTTTGATGAGCCAACCTCAGCGCTGGACCCGGAACTGCGCCACGAAGTTCTGAAAGTTATGCAGGATCTGGCGGAGGAAGGGATGACCATGGTGATTGTGACCCACGAAATCGGCTTTGCCGAAAAAGTGGCTTCACGCCTGATTTTCATCGATAAAGGACGTATTGCCGAAGACGGTAATCCGCAGGCCCTGATTGAAAATCCGCCCAGCCAACGTTTACAGGAATTCTTGCAGCACGTTTCCTGATAGCTCTCCCTCCCTTCGCCTGAAGGGAGGTTTTTCACCAGAATCCTCTCATTTCATTTCTCCCCCGCCCTGACATCTATACTTATCCTTTTGAATTTATTTTCTCATGGGAGGAGTCATGCGCTGGATCCTGTTCATCTTTGTTTGTCTGGTGAGTCTCCCGACTCAGGCGGTGACGATACCTGGCGTCACTACGCCAACGTCAACCAACGCGCAAACCGCGCCGGCGAAAGAGCCGGATGTTGAACAGAAGAAAGCGGCCTACGGCGCACTGGCTGATGTGCTGGAAAATGACGCCTCGCGCCAGGAACTGATCGGTCAGTTACGCAAAGTGGCGACAGCGCCCCCTGCCGAGCCGGTGCCAACCATTGTTCCGCCCACGTTAACGGAAGAAAAAACGGTGCTGGAAAACGTCACGGATGTCACCCGCCACTACGGTGAGGCGCTCTCCAGCCGCTTTGCTCAGCTTTACCGCAATATTACCGATGCACCACACAAGACCTTCAACCCGCAAACGTTCACCAATGCCCTGACCCATTTTTTAATGCTGGCGGCGTCAGTGTTCGGTTTTTTCTGGCTGCTTCGCCTGTGCGCGCTGCCGCTGTATCGCAAAATGGGGAAATGGGCACGACGGAAAAACCGCGAACGCAGCAACTGGCTCCAGCTTCCGGCGATGATCGTCGGCGCATTCATTATCGATTTGCTTCTGCTGGCGCTGACTTTGTTTGTCGGGCAGATACTGAGTGACAGAATGAACGCCGGTAGCCGCACTATCGCCTTTCAGCAAAGCCTGTTTCTCAATGCCTTTGCGTTGATTGAGTTCTTCAAAGCCATTCTACGCCTGATATTTTGCCCAACGGTGGCCGAACTGCGCCCGTTTAACATTCAGGATGCCGGTGCGCGCTACTGGAATCGCCGTTTAAGTTCATTGAGCAGCCTGATTGGATACGGACTTATCGTTGCCGTTCCCATTATCTCGAATCAGGTCAACGTGCAGGTCGGCGCGATGGCAAACGTCATCATCATGCTGTGTATCACGCTATGGGCGCTGTACCTGATTTTCAGAAACAAGAAAGAGATAACGCAGCATTTGCTGAATCTGGCGGAAAGATCGTTAGCGTTTTTCAGCCTGTTTATCCGCGCCTTTGCACTGGTATGGCATTGGCTGGCCAGCGCCTACTTCATTGTGCTGTTTTTCTTCTCGCTGTTTGATCCTGGCAACAGCCTGAAATTCATGATGGGCGCTACGCTGCGCAGCCTGGTGATCATTGGGATCGCCGCTTTTGTTTCCGGTATGCTTTCCCGCTGGATAGCCAAAACTATTACCCTTTCGCCACACACCCAGCGCAGCTATCCGGAATTACAAAAACGGTTGAATGGCTGGCTGTCGACGGCGCTAAGCGTGGCCAGGATCCTGACGGTGTGCGTCGCGGTAATGCTGCTACTGAATGCCTGGGGATTGTTCGACTTCTGGAACTGGCTGCATTACGGCGCAGGAGAAAAAACGGTGGATATCCTGATCCGTATCGCGCTGATTTTATTCTTCTCCGCCATCGGCTGGACGATCCTTGCCAGCCTGATTGAAAATCGTCTGGCTTCCGATATTCACGGTCGCCCGCTCCCCAGCGCCCGTACCCGCACCCTGCTGACGCTGTTTCGCAACGCGCTGGCGGTGATCATCAGCACGATCACCATCATGATTGTGCTATCCGAAATTGGCGTCAATATCGCACCCTTACTGGCCGGGGCCGGGGCGCTGGGGCTGGCTATCTCTTTCGGCTCGCAAACGCTGGTAAAAGATATTATTACCGGGATCTTTATTCAGTTCGAAAATGGCATGAACACCGGCGACCTGGTGACCATCGGTCCACTCACCGGTACGGTTGAACGGATGTCCATCCGCTCTGTGGGCGTCCGTCAGGACACCGGGGCGTACCATATCATTCCCTGGTCATCGATAACGACCTTCGCCAACTTTGTGCGCGGGATTGGATCGGTCGTAGCCAATTACGATGTAGACCGCCATGAGGATGCAGATAAAGCGAATCAGGCGTTGAAAGACGCTGTGGCTGCAGTGATGGAACAGGACGATATTCGCGGGCTGATTATTGGCGAACCGTCGTTTGCCGGGATTGTGGGGTTAACCAATACGGCCTTCACGCTACGGGTCTCATTTACCACATTACCGCTGAAACAGTGGACGGTACGTTTCGCGCTCGACAGCCAGGTGAAGAAATACTTCGATCTGGCCAACGTACGCGCGCCGGTACAGACGTATCAGGTTTTGCCTGCACCGGTGAATGGCCCTGCGTCGGCAGCAAGCGAACCGCTGCCGCCAACCGAGCCAACGCTTTAGCGTTTACGCGCCATAAAACGGCGACGCTGATCGTTATCCATAAAGGTCCAGGCAATAAAGCGACTCTGCTTTTGCCCCTGGGCCATCTCTTTCTTAACCACTTTCACCGCGCCCGCATCCGTTAACGCATGGTACAGCGGAGGCAAATTCTCACCGCGCGAAACCAGCGTGGTGAACCACATCACCTGACGGCCAAAGGCCTGGCTTTCGGCGATCATTTTTTTGATGAACGCCACTTCACCGCCTTCACACCACAGCTCCTGCTGCTGCCCGCCAAAGTTCAGCGCATCATCTTTATCCTGCCCCAGATTACGACGTTTGCGCTCGCTTCCGGCGCGGGCTGAAGCCGCAGAATCATGGAAAGGCGGGTTACACAATGTGGCTTCATATTGCTCATTCTTGTGAATGATACCGTTGAAGATTGCCGTAGCATCTTTCTGGCGACGCAGACGAATTGCGCGAGTTAACCCCGGATTGGCATTTACGATCGCCTGAGCGCTGTTAAACGCTTCGCTACTGGTCTCACTGCCGGTGAATCGCCAGCCGTATTCATGCACGCCGATCAGCGGATAAATACAGTTTGCCCCAACTCCCACATCCAGCACGCTCGCATTTGCCGGAATGGTTCCGCTGGTTTCACCTAACAGGTCGGCCAGATGGTGAATGTAGTCAGCGCGACCAGGAACCGGCGGGCACAGAAAACCGTCTGGAATATCCCAGTTTTTCACCGCATAAAAATGCGCCAGCAGTGCTTTATTGAGCGCCTTCACTGCCTGCGGATTCGCGAAATCAACACTCTGCTCGCCGCCCGGCGTGAGGGTGAGAAATTGCGTCAACTCGGGTGTAACCTGGCATAAAGTCGCAAGATCATAACGGCCATTGTGGCGGTTACGTGGGTGTAATCCCGGTTTCTGGGGGGACATAGCATTCTCCTTTTAACAGCGGCGTAAGATACCCGCATAACGCCACGCGGTAAACACACAGCAAGGAAATTTGCTTTTTTTATACCTATTTGATGGCTTGCTGATTGTTCAAAAAACAGACAGCTCATCACCAGTTTTTTGCGGTAAATGTCATCCACTGACGGCCTAAACTTATCAGGCACGACCTGTTGTTTCTCAGAGGATATCACCATGAAGAAATGCCTCACATTCCTTGCCGCTACCGTACTGACCGGCATGACATTTGCGTCCTTTGCTGCACAGCCCTACACCAGCCCTCAAACCGGCCAGCTACAAGCTTCCGGCACTGTTTTCGCTACCGGAGCTTCTAACCTGAGCGATCTCGAAGACAAGCTGGCAGAGAAAGCGAAAGAGCAAGGCGCAAAAGGCTTTGTCGTCAATTCTGCGGGCGGTAAAAACCAGATGTACGGCAGCGCAACTATCTATAAGTAGTCCCTCACCTTAGCCCAACTGCATTCACCCCGAATGCAGTTTGCTACCTGCTGTTCACGTCGTTCACCGCTCAAATTGTAATCATCGTGTAGCAATTTTGAATCCAATGTAAATAAATGTATTTATTTTTGAATTAATGAATGCTAAAACGTCGCACTGATTAGTAATGCTTATCAAAATCATTATCAATTACACATTCACTCCCGCGAGGCCTGCAGGGTATAACATCCACAGAGATGTCCCTTCGCGCGAGTGAAACCGTCTACTCAAAAAATAATAAGTCACTCACTAACATGGATAAAAATCGCAATTTGCCTGCCAGTAGTTTTCATTCACTGACTTTTTTTGCCGGTCTGTGTATTGGCCTGTCTCCGGTAGCTCAGGCTGTCGCCGCGGGCGATCAAGATAAAAAACAAGAAGATACGTTGGTTGTTGAAGCGGCCAAACCTTCGTTATACGCCCCAACGCAATCTGCCGACCCTAAGTTCTCCCGCCCGGTAGCGGATACAACCCGCACCATGACAGTGATTTCTGAGCAGGTGATTAAGGATCAAGGTGCAACCAATCTGACCGATGCGCTGAAAAACGTACCGGGCGTTGGCGCGTTTTTCGCCGGTGAGAACGGTAACTCCACCACCGGTGACGCGGTGTACATGCGTGGTGCGGATACCTCGAACAGTATTTATATCGACGGTATCCGAGATATTGGCAGCGTTACGCGCGACACTTTCAATACCGAACAGGTTGAAGTGATCAAAGGCCCCTCCGGCACCGACTATGGCCGTAGCGCGCCAACGGGCTCCATCAATATGATCAGCAAACAGCCGCGCACTGACTCAGGGATCGATGCCTCGGCCAGCGTCGGTAGCGCCTGGTTCCGCCGTGGTACGCTGGACATTAACCAGGTCATCGGCGAGACCACCGCTGCACGGTTAAACCTGATGGGTGAAAAAACGCATGATGCCGGTCGCGATAACGTTAAGAATGAACGTTATGGTGTGGCCCCCTCCCTCGCCTTTGGCTTAGGCACTGAGAACCGACTGTATCTGAACTATCTGCATGTCACCCAGCACAACACCCCGGATGGTGGTGTCCCCACCATCGGTCTGCCGGGATATTCCGCGCCTTCCGCGGGGACTGCTGCACTGAATCAGTCAGGAAAAGTGGATACGCATAACTTCTACGGTACCAACTCGGATTACGACGATTCAACGACCGATACCGCAACGATGCGTTTTGAACATGACCTGAACGACAGCACCACTATTCGCAACACCACCCGCTGGTCACGCATTAAGCAGGATTATCTGATGACGGCGGTGATGGGCGGCGCGACTAACATCACTCAACCCACCAGCAGCGTCGACACCTGGACCTGGTCACGCCTGGCAAATACCAAAGATGTCAGCAATAAGATCCTGACCAACCAGACCAACCTGACCTCAAAATTTTACACGGGAGCCATCGGTCACGACATCAGCACCGGCGTGGAGCTAACGCGTGAAACGCAAACCAACTATGGTGTAAACCCGATCACCCCGCCGTCGGTAAATATCTATCATCCCGACAGCAATGTGAATATCGGCGGATTGTCTCGTAACGGCGCTAATGCTAACGGGCAAACCGATACCTTCGGTGTATACGCCTTTGATACGCTACAGATTACCCGTGAGTTTGAACTGAACGGTGGTATTCGCCTCGACAATTACCGCACGGAATATGACAGCGCTACCGCTTGCGGCGCTTCTGGTCGCGGCGCGGTCGCGTGTCCGACAGGCGTGGCGAAAGGTTCTCCGGTCACCACCGTGGATACTGCCAAATCAGGCAATCTGGTGAACTGGAAAGCGGGCGCGCTGTATCACCTGACCGATAACGGTAACGTTTACATTAACTACGCCGTTTCTCAGCAACCGCCGGGCGGCAGCAACTTTGCCCTCGCTCAGGGCGGAAGCGGTAACAGTGCGAACCGTACCGATTTCAAACCGCAGAAAGCGAAAACCAGCGAGATCGGCACCAAATGGGAGGTGCTGGATAAGCGCCTGCTGTTAACTGCCGCGATTTTCCGTACGGATATTGAGAACGAAGTTGAGCAGAACGACGACGGCACATATTCCCAGTACGGGGAGAAGCGCGTTGAAGGTTACGAACTCTCGGTAGCAGGGAACATCACTCCCGCATGGCAGGTTATTGGGGGTTACACCCAGCAGCGCGCGACGATCCACAGCGGCAAAAACGTTGCTCAGGATGGTTCTTCATCCCTGCCGTATACGCCAGAACATGCGTTCACGCTGTGGAATCAGTATCAGGCTACCGATGATATCTCTGTTGGCGCGGGCGCTCGCTACGTGGGCAGTATGCATCGCGGTTCCGACGGGGCCGTGGGTACGCCATCCTACACCGAAGGTTACTGGGTCGCCGACGCGAAACTGGGTTATCGCGTGAATCGCAATCTCGATTTCCAGTTGAACGTCTATAACCTGTTCGACACCGATTATGTATCCTCCATTAACAAGAGCGGATACCGTTACCATCCGGGTGAGCCAAGAACCTTCCTGCTCACGGCAAATATGCATTTCTGATCTTTTACGTGGGGCGTAAGCCCCACTTTCAGGAGAAACACTGATGATGTATCACATTCCCGGCATTCTGTCGGCGCAGGATGTCGCCTGGTTTCGCGAACAACTGGACGCTGCCGACTGGGTTGATGGCCGCGCAACCACCGGCGCTCAGGGCGCGCAGGTTAAAAACAACCAGCAGGTGAATACGCAAAGTGAACGTTACGGCGTTTTACAACAGGCGGTACAAAACGCGGTGAACAACAGCGCGTTATTCTTCGCCGCTGCATTACCGAAAACGCTCTCCACACCGCTGTTCAATCGCTACCAGCACAACGAGACCTACGGTTTTCACGTTGACGGCGCGGTGCGTAGTCATCCGGAAAACGGCTGGATGCGCACAGATCTTTCCGCCACCTTATTCCTGAGTAATCCCGACGATTATGAGGGAGGAGAGCTGCTGGTCAATGACACCTACGGCCAGCATGCGGTAAAACTTCCGGCAGGCGATCTGGTACTTTACCCTTCCAGCAGCCTGCACTGCGTTACGCCGGTGACCCGTGGGGTTCGGGTGGCATCCTTTATGTGGATCCAGTCGATGATCCGGGACGATAAAAATCGCGCCATGCTTTTTGAACTGGATAAAAACATCCAGTCCCTGAAGACACGTCATGGGGAGAGTAGCGAGATCCTGTCGCTTCTCAATCTCTACCATAACCTGCTGCGCGAATGGTCCGAAATCTGATACCGCTGACGCGTGGTCGTTTTTCAGCCATCACATTCGCTATACTTATTCTGTAGACATCAGCAGGAGGTAGGTATGGCATCCGGATGGGCAAATGACGACGCTGTTAACGAACAGATCAACAATACTATTGAAGATGCTGTTGCCCGCGCCCGCGGTGAGTTACCGACGGGGGAAAGTCTGTATGAATGCGAAGAATGTGGTAATCCAATCCCTCAGGCCAGACGGGAGGCCGTGCCCGGCGTACGCTTATGCATCACATGCCAGCAGGATAAAGATTCACATAGCGCTGCATTTTCAGGATATAATCGCAGAGGTTCGAAAGACAGCCAGCTACGTTGACTTATCTTTACCGAAAGTTTCAGCGCATACGATTTCCTTTATGAGCACGCTTTTTTGCACTCTGTGTAGCAAAATGTGCCGTTGTCGGTTTCTCTGTAAAGCGCAATGACAAGAACTGTAAATCCCTCTTTCGAATTTATTAATATTCAATAAGTTATTTGTCATTCAATTTTTTTGATTGATGTCGTCAATTCTATTCGATTTTATCTCGCATAAAAAAACGTGATACTTCTCACATCGACGAAACAACGTCTTCTTAAAGAACACTGACTAACAGAACAAACCTGCGAGAAATTAATCATGAAAAATATCAAATTTGCTGTTGCCGCCATCGCTCTGTCTACCCTGTCATTTGGCGTTTTTGCTGCCGAGCCAGTTTCCTCTACTCAGGCGCAAAACATGAACAAAATTGGTGTGGTATCTGCTGACGGCGCCACCACGCTGGACGGCCTGGAAGCAAAACTGGCTGAAAAAGCGACTGCTGCTGGCGCAACGGGTTACAGCATCACTTCCGCTATCGGCAAAGACAAAATGAGCGGCACCGCGGTTATCTATAAATAACCGAAAGATTACCTGTACGACCCAATGCTCCAACCCTCATTGACCCTGTTTGTTACCCTTTGTTTGCCCGTCCGCCACTGGACGGGCTTTTTTTTGCTTAGTGTTCCAGTCGTTGACGGAATTCCTGCAACACGGCGTCTGGCATCCCTATTTGCAACGCCGCCTCGCAAATCGCCTGCCAGCTTCCGGCATCCAGCGGAATACCTTGCTCCAGCCGTTCTTCACGAGTATTCACCTCCCACTCCCCTGGCAACAGGATCGGGGCATCTTCAGCATGGGGGGACGCTTTCACCCACTTAGCAAATGCCGCGACCTGGTTGTCGCAGTCCGGCGCGCCAAACAGTTCCGGATTCATAATGATGGTCGTCATACAGTTAATGATGGCGTCCGCGCTGGTCTGCAGACTCTCTTCATGTGTGGTTTTACCACCAGAAAGCGCTCCCCCCATAATTTCGCACATTGCCGCCAGCGCATAACCCTTGTGTTGGGCGAAAGTCAGCAACGACCCCAGCGGAGAGACCTGCATTACGGCGGGATCGGTTGTGGGTACCCCATTAGCATCAATCAGGCATCCCGGAGCCACCGGCTCGCCCTTGTGCCATGCCACGCGGGTTTTGCCAAACGCGATGGCGCTGGTTGCATAGTCCAGCAACAACGGGAACGTATTTTTACGTGGGAACACCACGCAGAAGGGGTTGGTGCCAAATCGACTATCGCGGCCATGAAACGGTGCGACCATCGGGATCCCTACCACATTCACAAAGTGCACCGAAACAAAACCCGCCGCCGCACATTGCTCCGCCCAGTAGCCAATGCGTCCAATATGGTGCGAATTATGTAATGCCACGGCAGCGATACCGTACTGGCGCGCTTTTTCGATCCCAAGCGTAATTGCCTCGTGGGCCGCCACCTGACCAAATGCGCAGTCGCCGTCAAGCGTAATCACCGCTCCCGCATCGTTGACCACTTTGGCATGGCGGTTGATCTGCAGGTGTCCCTGCGAAAATGAGCGAATATAGCTTGGGATCATGCCGATACCGTGGGAGTCGTGGCCGGCGAGGTTAGAGGCTATCAGATGATCTGCTACCAGCCGCGCCTCCAGCTCATTGCTTCCCATCTGGTGAAAAACGGCCTGGATAAAGGCGTGCAGCGTTGGCACATGGAAGCGATGTCCACTGTTCATTGTTATCTCCTGTTGAGTCGCGTGTTGATTGTGTTTCTTATTTTTCAACAAACTATGCTGCGCCACAGCGCTCAGGAGATCAATAAACGTGCAGAAATTTCACGTTGCCGGAAAGCGTGAACCGACGGGCCTGGCAAATGACCCGTCGAGAGAAAGAAAAATCAGAAGCTTTGCTCGACGCGGCCAAGTCCTTCAGCCAGCGTCGCGGATTCACCGGTTGCTACCAGACAGCAGGCCATCTGGATTTTCAGCGATGCCGGAACCGGCTCACTGCCCGCCAGACAACGCTCAATCCAGCGCGCGGTAGTTTCCGGGTCTTTAGCCACCGGCAGCGGGACCGGCTCATCGGGCATCTCGCTCTGCCGGTCCTGTAGCACTCGCACGCCGGACGAATCTATCAGGCTTATCTGCGGGCAGCGCTGCGGGTTGGCGTACACTTCACCCTCGGTACCGTGCATCAACAGGGCACGCCCACCGATATCGCCGAAAAATTTCGCCACGCGCGATACGTATTCCGGGTGGGAAACGCTGGAAAGACGCAGCGCGGCATCTTCGGCAAACGGCGTGGCTAATTTAGCCAACGTATGCGCACTGTTACGCACGCCCATTCGCCAGCGCATCGCCAGCTGTTTTTCCAGCGGAGGACACAGCGCACTCACCGGGATAAACACCGGCTCATGACCATCCAGCTTTGCCTGCGCCTGCCCGGCATGCAGCGTCGGCGCAATCCCCATCAGTTCGAAAATGGTTTCAGTCAGCACGCGGGTTGGATCCTCGCTGACACCGTGCACCACCACCGGGAAGCCCAGCTTATGCAGTAAAATCGCCAGCAGCGGAGTCAAATTTGCCTGCTTGCGCGCGCCATTGTAGCTGGGAATGACAATCGGCATGGGTTTGGCCACTGGCGGAGTCAGGCGAATGGTGTGGTTCTGCATCGCTTCGTAAAAGCCCAGCATCTCCGCTTCGCCTTCGCCTTTAATACGCAGCGCAATCAGTACACCGCCCATCTCAAGATCGGGTACCTCGCCGTTCATCATATGGGTATACAGTCCGCGAGCAGTATCCTTATCCAGGTCACGCGCGTGATTTTTTCCTCGCCCAATCTCTTTGATGATTTTGCGGTAATCCATCGATAACTCCTTGCCTGTTGCTCGCATCGTTAACGCCGACGGCGACGCGTGGGTTTCGCTTTTTCTTTTGGTTTTACTATAACGTCTGGCACAGCAGGTTGCTCTATCGGAAATATGGGTAATGCGTTCAGTAAACGCTTGCCATAGCTTTTGGTCAATAAACGCTTGTCATAAATAACCACTTCTCCCCAGCAGCCGTGGCTACGAATGAGTCGCCCAACCTGCTGGATCAAATTGAATGACGCCGCGGGCAAGCTCTGCACCTCAAAGGGGTAGCGGTTCAGGCTTTTCAGCCACTCGCCCTCGGTGATCACCACCGGGCTGTCGATAGGCGGAAAAGCAATTTTGTGAATATGCACCTGGGTCAGCAAGTCGCCTTTCAAATCCAGACCTTCGGCAAAAGATTGCAGCCCAATCAGTACGCTACGCTCGCCGTTGGTCACCCGCTTGCGGTGCAGCTCCACCAGTCGATAGCGCGGCTGGTCGCCCTGTACCAGCAACAGCAGACGCAGATCGGTAACGTGCTCAAGAAAACGCTGCATTGCCCGACCGCTGGCAAAGAGTACTAGCATGCCCTGATGCTTTTTACTTTCCAGCTGTTCGCGGAAATAGGCGGCCATTTCCGCGATATGCTGCTCTTCGTTATCAATTGACGGTTCGTAGCGCATCTGCGGAATGACGATTTTGCCTTGCTCAACGTGATTAAACGGTGAATCCAGCGCGATAAACCTGTCCCCTGCTTTTTCTTTCAGCCCGCTCATCTCCTGCAAACGCGAGAAGCTGTTGAGCGAACGCAGCGTGGCAGAGGTCACGATAATATGCGGTACGCTGCGCCACAGCAGTCGTTCAAGCTGATCGCTCACACGGATCCCCACACAGTGGAACCAGACGTGGATCTGCCCGTCACGCACTTCGCGCGTCGCCCATTTACTCACCGGCGCGCCTGACGACTGCGCGAGCGAAGCCAGCCGCCACAGTTTGCTTTGCGCCTCAAACATGCCCAACGCCCGATTCATCTGCAAAATAACCCGATGCAGACGCACAATATCGTGGGTGCCGGTTTTTTCGCTGAGATCGTTGAGGAACAGTTCCGCCAGACCGCGCAGCATTTCTGTTAGCTTCGCCAGACGCTGACAAATCTCCATCACTTCCGCAGGCAGTTCGCCCATCGCGAAGCGGTGTTCCGCCTCCTGGGTCGCAGGCATGTACAAATTAAGAATGTTATTGAGCGATGAAATCAGCTCATACAGTTCCTCACAGTGACCGTTCAGACGCTCGGCATTCGCCAGCGGCGGCGTAGTTTTTGGACGAAACTGTTCCAGGCAGGTGGCTACTAATTTGCAAAACAGATCCAACTGCAGTCGATACCAGGGGGCGCTGATTTCTGCGCTCATCTCCAGCGCATCGCGCGCGACGTCCGGCAAATGGTGACCTTCATCAAGAACCAGCAGCAGGTTCTTCGGCTCCGGCAAAACAGCTTCGCTTTCCATGGCCGCCATTACCAGCGCGTGGTTAGCAACCACCACTTCGGCTTCCTGAATCTCACGGCGGGCGACAAAAAAGGGGCATTCACGATAGTAGTGACAGTTACGATTCAAACAGCTGGCTTTATCAGTGCTCAGGCGCTGCCAGAGTCCGTCGTCGATAGCGATATCCGTGTGATCGCGCAGCCCGTCCCACTTGTAGCTGTCGAGATCGCCTTTTAGCCTGGCGCAGCGCTTTTGTTCTTCCTGGTTGTTGGGCGTCAGGTCATCGTCGAGAAAGGCCAACAGATCCTGCTGATTGGGTTCGCTACTGGCCAGCGCCGCTAAATTACGCGGGCAGACATAACGCCCGCGACCAAACGCGGCGGTAAAACGCAGATCGGGGATAATTTTGCGCAGCAGCGGTAAATCTTTGCTGTAGATCTGATCCTGTAAAGCAACGTTGGCGGTACTGACCACCAGCGTTTTTTGTTCTTCACGCGCTATGGCAATACCGGGAATCAGGTACGACAGCGTTTTCCCCACCCCGGTCGGCGCTTCAATCGCCAGATGCCGCCCTTCTTCCCCGGTAAGCGTTTTCGCGACGTCAGCAATCATCTGCCGCTGCGGCGCACGGGGAATAAAGTCGGGGATCTGTTCCTGAAGCGCCTTATACCAGGCGGCAATTTGCGCTTTTAGCGCAGCCGTTAGTGCCATGAGAAAACCTGAAATACTGTATAAACAGCCACTATTGTGGCACTTTCTGATACGTGTCGCAAAAAGAAAAGCCCGACCTTTCGGCCGGGCTCGCAATTACTGCGCTGTAGACGGTTTGCGCGGACGGCGCGGTGGACGAGGCTTATCGCCCGCCGGTTTGCCTTCGCCGCTACGCGGTTTCGCTTTTGGCGCACCGCCATCCTGACGACGCGGCTGCTGACCACGCCCTGCTCCACCCTGACCGCGACCACCGCCGCCACGCTGCTGGCGACCATTCTGGATCGGCTCGGCTTTGATGGACGGGTCTGGCTCGTAGCCTGGCATCGCAATTCGCGGGATCTCTTTTTTCAGCAGCTTCTCGATGTCACGCAGCAGCTTGTGTTCATCAACGCACACCAGAGACAACGCTTCGCCGGTAGCGGCCGCACGACCGGTACGACCAATACGGTGCACGTAATCTTCCGGGACGTTTGGCAGCTCGTAGTTCACCACGTGCGGCAGCTCTTCAATATCCAGACCGCGCGCGGCAATATCGGTCGCCACCAGCACACGAATATCACCGGATTTAAAATCAGCCAGCGCACGCGTACGCGCCCCCTGAGATTTATTACCGTGGATCGCCGCGCTGCGAATGCCGTCTTTATTCAGCTGTTCCGCCAGATGGTTCGCACCATGTTTGGTACGGGTAAACACCAGCACCTGCTGCCAGTTGCCCTGACCGATCATCTGCGACAACAGTTCACGTTTACGCTTTTTATCAACAAAATGAACGTGCTGAGTCACCTGCTCTGACGCGGTATTACGGCGCGCCACTTCGATTTCCAGCGGATTGTGCAGCAGCTTTTCGGCCAGCGACTTAATATCATCAGAGAACGTTGCTGAGAACAGCAGGTTCTGGCGTTTTGCCGGCAGTTTCGCCAGAACGCGACGGATATCATGAATAAAGCCCATATCCAGCATGCGGTCAGCTTCATCCAGTACCAGAATCTCAACCTGATCCAGTTTCACCGCATTCTGGTGTTCCAGATCGAGCAAACGACCAGGCGTGGCGATCAGCACATCCACACCGCCGCGCAGCTTCATCATCTGCGGGTTAATGCTCACGCCGCCGAAGACCACCAGCGAGCGAATATTCAGATACTTACTGTAATCACGTACGTTTTCGCCAATCTGGGCCGCCAGTTCGCGGGTTGGCGTGAGGATCAGCGCACGCACCGGACGACGGCTTTTGCCATGCGGCTGATGGGTAATCAGGTGCTGCAACAGCGGCAGGGTAAAACCTGCCGTTTTCCCCGTACCGGTCTGGGCGCTGGCCATCAGATCGCGGCCTTCCAGCACGGCAGGGATCGCCTGCTGCTGAATAGGGGTAGGTTCACGGTAACCCTGCTCGGCAACGGCACGTAAAATTTCAGGGTTTAAACCAAGGGAATCAAAAGACATAACAACTCCGAACCACCCTGACCGTTACCGGTGTCGTTTTCAGGGAGATACATATAATAAAGATGACAAAAACCACAATGTCATGAAGGGGCGGAGTGTAGCAGTTTTTGTGATGTGCCGCATAAATTATCCCTGCGCTGAAAAATAACGGTCCGGACTGGACAAGGTTACACATCAGTCATAATCTTAATCAATCGATTGATTAAGATCTGAGTCGTGCTATGAATACACCCACCATGACAACCAAAGGTGAACAGGCGAAAAATCAGCTCATTGCCGCCGCGCTGGCGCAGTTTGGCGAGTATGGTCTGCACGCCACTACTCGCGATATCGCCGCGCAGGCCGGGCAAAATATTGCTGCTATCACCTACTATTTTGGCTCAAAAGAGGATTTATATCTCGCCTGCGCCCAGTGGATTGCGGATTTTATCGGCTCACAGTTTCGCCCGCATGCTGAAGAAGCCGAGCGTCTGTTTGCTCAGCCGGAACCGGATCGTGGCGCGATGCGCGAACTGATCCTCCGCGCCTGCAAAAATATGATCATGCTGTTAACCCAGGACGATACCGTTAACCTGAGCAAATTTATTTCGCGCGAACAGCTTTCACCCACCGCGGCTTATCAACTGGTGCACGACCAGGTTATCAATCCGCTGCATACTCACCTGACGCGCCTGATTGCTGCCTATACCGGCGGCGATGCCAACGATACCCAAATGATCCTGCACACCCACGCCCTACTCGGCGAGGTACTGGCCTTTCGTCTGGGGAAAGAAACCATTCTGTTGCGTACGGGCTGGTCACAATTTGATGAGGATAAAACCGCGCTGATTGACCAAACGATCACCTGTCACATCGATCTTATTCTGCAAGGTTTAACGCAAAGGAGTCTGGAGTCATGAAAAAACCTGTCGTTCTCGGGCTGGTCATCGCGGCCCTCGTTGCCGTGATTGCCGGTGGAACGTGGTGGTATCAAAGTCGGCAAGATAACGGTCTGACGCTGTACGGCAATGTCGATATCCGTAGCGTCAACCTGAGTTTTCGCGTCGGCGGCAGGCTGGCCTCGCTGGCGGTTGACGAAGGCGATGCCATTACCGCCGGTCAGGTGCTGGGCGAACTGGACCGTGCACCGTATGAAAACGCATTAATGCAGGCAAAAGCGAATGTTGCCGCCGCCCAGGCGCAATACGATCTGATGCTGGCAGGGTATCGTAAAGAGGAGATCGCGCAAACCGCAGCGGCAGTCAAACAGGCGCAGGCAGCCTATGATTACGCGCAAAACTTTTACAATCGGCAGGTGGGATTGTGGAAAAGCCGCACTATCTCCGCCAACGATCTGGAAAACGCCCGTTCATCACGCGATCAGGCGCTGGCCTCTCTGAAATCCGCACAGGATAAACTCAGCCAATACCGCAGCGGTAATCGTGTGCAGGACATCGAGCAGGCGAAAGCCACGCTCGAACAAGCTCAGGCCGAGCTGGCCCAGGCAGAGCTTAATTTGCATGACACCACGCTGACCTCGCCGTCTGACGGCACGTTACTCACCCGTGCGGTCGAACCCGGCAGCATGCTGAACGAAGGGGGCACGGTACTGACGCTGTCACTCACGCGTCCGGTATGGGTTCGCGCCTACGTTGACGAACGAAATCTGAGCCAGGCGCAGCCAGGACGCGAAATCCTGCTTTACACCGATGGCCGTCCGGACAAACCGTATCACGGTAAAATCGGCTTCGTGTCGCCCACCGCCGAGTTTACCCCAAAAACAGTCGAGACCCCTGACCTGCGCACCGACCTGGTTTATCGCCTGCGTATTGTGGTGACCGACGCGGACGATGCGCTGCGCCAGGGAATGCCGGTAACGATAAAGTTCAGCGATGAGGCACGGCATGAATGACGCCGTCATTACGCTGAATGGACTGACGAAAAACTTTGCCGGAATGGATAAACCGGCCGTCGCCCCGCTCGACTGTACCGTTCATGCGGGCTACGTGACCGGGCTGGTCGGGCCGGATGGCGCTGGCAAAACCACGCTGATGCGAATGCTGGCAGGGCTGTTGAAACCCGACGCCGGTAGCGCAACGGTAATTGGTTTTGATCCCATCAAAGACGACAGCGCGCTGCATGCGGTACTGGGTTACATGCCGCAGAAATTTGGTCTGTATGAAGATTTGACCGTCATGGAGAACCTTAATCTCTATGCAGATTTACGTAGCGTTACCGGTGAAGCGCGAGAAAAAACCTTTGCCCGACTACTGGAATTTACCTCGCTGGGGCCGTTTACCGGACGCCTGGCCGGCAAGCTTTCCGGCGGCATGAAACAGAAGCTCGGACTTGCCTGTACGCTGGTCGGTGAACCCAGCGTGTTACTGCTGGATGAGCCTGGCGTGGGCGTCGACCCTATTTCCCGTCGCGAACTGTGGCAAATGGTTCATGAACTGGCCGGGGACGGCATGCTGATCCTCTGGAGCACTTCGTATCTGGATGAAGCTGAACAATGCCGTGATGTGCTGCTGATGAACGAAGGTGAATTGCTGTATCAGGGCGATCCCACTCAGCTTACGCAAACCATGTCGGGTCGCAGCTTCCTGATGAGCAGTTCGCAGGAAAATAACCGCCGACTGCTGCAACGCACGTTAAAACTGCCGCAGGTTAGCGACGGGATGATTCAGGGGAAATCCGTCCGCTTAATCCTGAAAAAAGAAGCGACGGCCCAGCAGATTCAAAACGCTGACGGCATGCCGGAGATAACCATCAACGAAACCGCCCCCCGCTTCGAGGATGCCTTTATCGATTTACTCGGCGGGGCCGGAACATCGGAGTCCCCGCTGGGCGCTATCCTGCATACCGTGGAAGGCACGCCAGGTGAAACGGTGATCGAAGCCAAAGCGCTGACCAAAAAATTTGGCGATTTTGCCGCTACCGACCACGTAGACTTTGCCGTGCAGCGCGGCGAGATTTTTGGTTTGTTAGGACCCAACGGCGCGGGCAAATCCACTACCTTTAAAATGATGTGCGGCCTGCTGGTCCCCACCTCGGGTAAAGCGCTGGTGCTGGACATGGACCTGAAGGTCAGCTCCGGTAAAGCGCGTCAGCATCTGGGTTATATGGCACAGAAATTCTCCCTGTATGGCAACCTGACGGTTGAACAGAATCTGCGCTTTTTCTCCGGCGTCTACGGCCTGCGCGGTCGGGCGCAGAAGGAGAAAATCGAGCGGATGAGCGAGGCATTCGGCCTGAAGAGTATCGCCTCCCACGCCACCGACGAACTGCCGCTGGGCTTTAAACAGCGCCTGGCGCTGGCCTGTTCGCTGATGCATGAACCCGACATTCTGTTCCTCGATGAACCCACTTCCGGGGTCGATCCCCTCACCCGTCGGGAGTTCTGGTTACATATCAACAGCATGGTGGAAAAAGGCGTCACGGTGATGGTGACCACCCACTTTATGGATGAGGCAGAATACTGCGATCGCATCGGGCTGGTGTATCGCGGCAAACTGATTGCCAGCGGTACGCCGGACGACCTGAAAGCTCAGGCTGCTGACAGTGAGACGCCAGACCCGACCATGGAACAGGCCTTTATCACGCTAATCAATGACTGGGATAAGGAGCATACGCATGAGTAACTCCGTTCTCTCCTGGCGTCGCGTACGCGCGCTGTGCGTGAAAGAGACGCGCCAGATCGTCCGCGATCCCAGCAGTTGGCTGATTGCGGTGGTAATCCCGCTGCTGCTGCTGTTTATCTTCGGCTACGGGATCAACCTCGACTCCAGCAAGCTGCGGGTAGGGATTCTGCTCGAACAGCAAAGCGAAGAGGCGCTGGATTTTACCCATACCATGACCGGTTCACCGTATATTGACGCCACCATCAGCGATAACCGTCAGGAATTGATTGAGAAAATGCAGGCCGGGCGCATTCGCGGGCTAGTGGTGATCCCGGTGGATTTCGCCCAGCAGATGGCGCGACCCAACGACGTGGCGCCGATCCAGGTGATCACCGACGGCAGTGAACCGAATACCGCTAACTTTGTACAGGGTTATGTCGAAGGCATCTGGCAGATTTGGCAACAACAGCGGGCGGAAGATCGCGGAGAATCATTTGAACCTTTGATCGACGTGCAGACCCGCTACTGGTTTAACCCGGCGGCCATCAGCCAACATTTTATTATTCCCGGGGCGGTAACCATCATCATGACGGTCATTGGCGCTATCCTCACCTCATTAGTGGTGGCGCGCGAATGGGAGCGCGGAACCATGGAAGCGCTGTTGTCTACCGAAGTCACCCGCGTCGAACTGCTGCTGTGCAAACTGATCCCCTATTACTTTCTGGGCATGCTGGCGATGCTGCTTTGTATGCTGGTGTCGGTGTTTATTCTCGGCGTGCCCTATCGCGGTTCGTTGCTGATCCTGTTTTTCATTACCAGCCTGTTCCTGCTCAGCACGCTCGGCATGGGGTTGCTTATCTCCACCATCACCCGCAACCAGTTTAACGCCGCGCAGATCGCGCTAAACGCCGCCTTCCTGCCCTCGATTATGCTGTCGGGTTTTATCTTCCAGATAGACAGCATGCCGGCGATTATCCGGGCAGTAACCTATATTATTCCGGCTCGTTATTTCGTCAGCACCCTACAAAGCCTGTTTCTGGCGGGAAATATTCCGGTGGTGCTGATTATCAACGTGCTGTTTTTAATCGCTTCGGCGGTGATGTTTATTGGCCTGACGTGGCTTAAAACCAAACGTCGGCTGGATTAAGGGGACGGGCATGTTTCATCGCTTATGGACATTAATTCGTAAAGAGCTGCAATCACTGTTACGTGAACCGCAGACGCGAGCCATTCTGATTTTACCGGTGCTGATTCAGGTTATTCTGTTCCCATTCGCGGCCACGCTGGAAGTCACCAACGCCACTATCGCTATCTATAACGAAGACAACGGTAAACATTCGGTGGAGCTAACCCAGCGCTTCGCTCGCGCCAGCGCCTTTACGCACGTTCTGCTGCTGAAAAGCCCGCAGGAGATCCAGCCCACCATCGACACGCAAAAAGCCCTGTTGCTGGTGCGCTTCCCGGCCAACTTTTCGCGTAATCTGGATACTTTCCAGCAGGCTCCCATGCAGATTATTCTCGACGGGCGTAACTCTAACAGTGCGCAAATTGCCGCGAATTACCTGCAACAAATCGTTAAGGAGTATCAGCAGGAGCTGATGGACGGCAAGCCGAAACCGAACAACAGCGAGCTGGTGGTGCGTAACTGGTATAACCCGAACCTGGATTACAAATGGTTTGTGGTTCCGTCGCTGATCGCCATGATCACCACCATCGGCGTCATGATCGTCACTTCGCTCTCGGTTGCCCGCGAGCGCGAGCAAGGCACGCTGGATCAGCTGCTGGTCTCCCCGCTTACCACCTGGCAGATATTCATCGGTAAAGCGGTGCCCGCGTTAATTGTGGCAACGTTTCAGGCCACCATTGTGCTGGCGATCGGCATCTGGGCTTATCACATCCCCTTTGCCGGTTCACTGGGGTTGTTCTATTTCACGATGGTGATTTACGGGCTGTCGCTGGTCGGCTTTGGTCTGCTGATTTCATCACTGTGCGCCACCCAGCAGCAGGCGTTTATCGGCGTGTTTGTGTTTATGATGCCGGCGATTTTACTTTCAGGCTACGTCTCGCCGGTCGAAAATATGCCGGTCTGGTTACAGAATCTGACGTGGATAAACCCAATCCGCCATTTTACGGACATCACGAAACAGATTTACCTGAAGGATGCGAGTCTGCAGATTGTGTGGGGAAGTTTGTGGCCGCTGTTGGTAATAGCGGCCACGACCGGCTCAGCGGCGTATGCGATGTTTAGACGCAAGGTGATGTAGCTTTTTGTCTTTCGCCAACAGCGAGACCACGGCGGGTCCGGCAAGGATCACCAGCCCCGCCAGGGCCAGCAAGACGTTGTTTTGCAGCACGCGCGACAGCAACCACAGTACGATCATCGCGGCACCGAAATACCACGTGGTAGTCAGCTCTTCCAGCACATCAGCTACGTCGCGCCAGCGCTGTTCATGGTGACGTTGCAAGGCCAGCATTAATAAAACCGTTACGCCGTAAACGACGCATAATCCCAGGCCGACGCGCACCAGCGTACCGCTCATCCAGCCCATTACCAGCAACGCCACTACCAGTAAATGCAACACAATCTGCCAGCAACTTAGACCCGTTGCGACACGAACACGTTGTTGCCACCTCATGGCTTTTCTCCTGAAGGATTTTCAACTAATTATTCAGAGTACCGGACTTTACGGAAAATTCCGCAACACCGCATCTTTTTGTGACGACGACTACACTATTTTATTTAGGAAGTGACGCCAACGGGAGGCTCATGAGCGGATCGGGAGTTCAATTTTCATTCAATGTGCTCACCATTAATACTCACAAAGGGTTCACCGCCTTCAACCGGCGTTTTATTTTGCCTGAGCTACGGGAGGCTGTCAGAACGGTCGGGGCAGATATTGTGTGCCTGCAGGAAGTCATGGGCGCGCACGATGCTCACTCGCTGCAGATTGAGAACTGGCCGGATACCACCCACTACGAATTTCTGGCGGACACCATGTGGAGCGACTTCGCCTACGGGCGTAACGCCGTGTACCCGCAAGGGCATCACGGTAACGCGGTGCTGTCGCGTTATCCCATTGAACATTATGAAAATCGCGATGTGTCCGTCGGCGCGAGTGAAAAGCGCGGGGTCCTCTACTGCCGCATCGTGCCGCCAATGCTCTCGCACCCAATCCATGTCATGTGCGTGCATCTCGGTTTGCGTGAAGCACACCGTCAGGCCCAGCTCGCTATGCTGGCTGGCTGGGTCAATGCCCTGCCCGACGCGGAGCCCGTGGTGATCGCCGGAGATTTTAACGACTGGCGGCAAACGGCCAATCACCCGTTGAAAGCCAGGGCCGGCCTTGACGAGATTTTTACCCGCGCCCACGGTCGCCCGGCGCGGACGTTTCCGGTGCATTTTCCCCTGCTGCGTCTGGACAGGATCTACGTGAAAAACGCGAATGCCAGTACTCCAACGACGCTGGCGCTGCGTCACTGGCGACATTTGTCCGATCATGCCCCCCTGAGTGCGGAGATTCATTTATGAAAAATGGCTGGCGTGAAGGCAATCAAATTCAACTGCTGGAAAATGGCGATCAATACTATCCTGCCGTCTTTGACGCCATTGCACAGGCACAGAAAAAAATTATCCTTGAGACTTTTATCTGGTTTGAAGATGCGGTCGGAAAACAGCTGCATGCCGCCTTGCTCGGAGCCGCCCAGCGCGGAATCAAAGCAGAGGTGCTGCTGGACGGTTACGGTTCGCCGGATCTTAGCGACAGTTTTGTCGAAGAGTTGACCGTAGCTGGCGTTATTTTCCGCTACTACGATCCGCGCCCGCGTCTGTTCGGTATGCGCACCAATCTCTTTCGCCGTATGCATCGCAAAATTGTGGTCATTGATGATCGTGTTGCCTTTGTCGGCGGTATTAATTATTCCGCTGAACACATGTCTGATTACGGTCCCGAGGCCAAGCAGGATTACGCCGTTCGCGTGGAAGGTCCAGTCGTGGCCGACATCCTGAAATTCGTGCTGGATAACTTACCGGGACAGAGCGCCGTACGACGCTGGTGGCGACGTCATCACCGGGCAATTGAGAATCATCGGCCTGGCGAAGCGCAGGCGCTGTTTGTCTGGCGCGATAACGAAGAGCATCGCGATGATATTGAACGCCACTATTTGAAAATGCTGACCCAGGCCCGGCGGGAAGTGATCATTGCCAATGCCTATTTCTTTCCGGGTTATCGCCTGCTGCATGCCCTACGAAAAGCTGCGCGACGCGGCGTTCGGGTAAAACTCATCGTCCAGGGTGAACCGGATATGCCGATTGTGAAAGTGGGTGCCCGCCTGCTTTATAACTATCTGGTTAAAGGCGGCGTCCATGTCTATGAATACCGGCGTAAGCCCCTGCATGGTAAAGTCGCGCTGATGGACGATCATTGGGCGACGGTAGGTTCCAGCAATCTCGACCCGCTCAGTCTGTCGCTCAATCTGGAGGCAAATCTTATTATTCATGACCGCACGTTTAACCAGACCCTGCGTGACAACCTGAACCCCATTATTGCGCAGGACTGCAAGCGAGTTGATGAATCAATGCTGCCAAAACGTACCTGGTGGAACCTGACCAAAAGCGTGCTGGCCTTCCACTTTTTACGCCACTTCCCGGCGCTGGTCGGCTGGCTACCGGCGCACACCCCGCATCTGGCCGAGGTAGAACCACCCGCACAGCCAACTCTGGAAACCCAGGATCGTATTCCAACTGAGGATGCAGGAGGGGAAACCTGATGCCAAAAAACCACCGACGCTGGCGCTTAGCGAAAAAGATCCTCACATGGCTATTTTTTATTGCGGTCATCGTATTGCTGGTCGTTTATGCCAGCAAGGTCAACTGGCAGGAAGTGTGGACGGTAATCCGCGATTACAATCGGATCGCCCTGCTCAGCGCCGTAGGGCTGGTGATCGTCAGTTATTTACTTTACGGCTGCTATGACCTGCTCGGGCGCTACTACTGTGGGCACAAGCTGGCAAAACGCCAGGTCATGCTGGTGTCGTTTATCTGCTACGCCTTCAACCTGACGTTAAGCACATGGGTGGGCGGTATTGGGATGCGTTATCGTCTCTACTCGCGTCTCGGATTACCGGGGAGCACAATTACGCGAATTTTTTCACTGAGCATTACCACTAACTGGCTGGGCTATATTCTGCTGGGCGGTTTTATTTTCACCTTCGGCGTCGTTGAACTGCCCGCGCACTGGTATATCGATGAAGGTACGCTACGCCTCTTAGGCATTGCGCTGCTGCTGATGATTGTTGTTTATCTGTGGTTTTGCGCTTTCGCTAAACATCGCCACATCACTATCAAGGGCCAAAAACTGGTGCTGCCCTCCTGGAAATTTGCCCTCGCGCAAATGGCGATATCCGGTACTAACTGGATGGTAATGGGGGCGATTATCTGGCTGTTGCTGGGTCAGAATATCAACTATTTCTTCGTGCTGGGCGTACTACTGGTGAGCAGTATTGCCGGTGTTATCGTGCATATTCCGGCGGGGATTGGCGTGCTGGAGGCGGTCTTTATGGCGCTGCTGGCAGGAGAGAACACCTCTCAGGGGACAATCATTGCCGCCCTGCTCGCGTATCGCGTGCTGTACTATTTTATTCCGCTGCTGCTGGCGCTGATGTGCTATTTGCTGCTGGAGAGTCGGGCGAAAAAGTTGCGGGTAAAAAACGAGAAGGCGATGGCGAAATGATTCACCGGATGGCGGCTTACGCCATCCGGCAACAGAAAATTAACGACGATTGCCGAAGATACGCAGCAGCATCAGGAACAGGTTGATGAAGTCCAGATACAGCGTTAAGGCCCCAAGAATTGCGTATTTACGCAGATTGGAGCTGTCACGCAGGTCGATCTGCTCACCGATGTTTTTCAGCTTCTGCGTGTCATAAGCGGTCAGGCCGACAAACACAATCACCCCAATATAGGTCACCGCCCACATCAGCGCTTCGCTCTTCAGCCAGAAGTTAACCAGCGAGGCCAGCACAATACCGATCAGCGCCATAAACAGCATATTGCCGAAACCGCTGAGATCGCGTTTGGTGGTGTAGCCGTACAAACTCATGATCCCGAACATCCCGCCGGTGACCACGAAGGTGCTGGCGATAGACGAGTAGGTATAGACGATAAAAATGCTTGATAGCGTCAGCCCGGTTAATGCCGAATAGAGCATAAACAGCGTGGTCGCCATTCCCGCGCTGAGCCTTTGCACCATGCCGGACAGGACGAACACCAGCGCTAGCTGGGCGATGATCAGTCCAAAGAAGGTGATTTTGCTGGAGAAGACAAACATCATCACCGCGGGCGTATTTGCTGCATACCAGGCGATAAACGCCGTCAGCAACAATCCGCAGGTCATCCAGCCGTACACCTGCGCCATATACGTTTGCAGGCCGGAACGGGCCTGTACAATAGAATCGGATCGTGGGAATCGGTCCATGACAATCTCCTGAATCAGTATGAGCCTACACCAATTGTACTCTACCAGCGTTTTGCTGCTAGCTTATCGCTGTCGCGGGCATCAACCCAGCGCTCACCTTCTGGCGTGGCCTCGCGCTTCCAGAACGGTGCGCGGGTTTTCAGATAATCCATAATGAACTGCCCGGCATCAAACGCGCTGCTGCGATGCGCACTGGTCACGCCAACAAAAACGATTTCGTCACCCGGCCACAGTTCGCCAATGCGATGAATGACCGTTACTCGTCCCAGCGGCCAGCGCGCACGCGCTTCGTCGACAATCTCCGCCAGCGCTTTTTCGGTCATTCCCGGATAGTGTTCCAGCGTTAACGCCTGCACGCTATCGCCGAGATTGTGATTGCGGACTTTACCGGTGAAAGTGACCACCGCGCCATCTTCATCGCGTTCGGCCAGCCAGGGATACTCATCCCCGACGCTGAACGGCGCATGACCAACAACAATTCGCGTTTCAGCCATCTTAGCCTCCGGTTACCGGTGGGAAGAAAGCCACTTCGTCACCCGCATTAAGGGGATGGTCAAAACTGACCAGCGTCTGGTTTACCGCTGCCAGCAGCTTGCCGTCTTCCAGCGCCAACGCCCAGCGATCGCTTTTTGCCGCAAGACTCCGGCGCAGCGCTTCTACCGTTGCAAACTCAGCGGCGACCTCTATGGCATCCGTGTTCACCAATTCCCGTACCTGAGCAAAGAAAAGAACCTTAATCATGCGCATCCACCTTAAAATCTCCCGATTTGCCGCCGCTTTTAGCCAGCAGACGCACCGGACCAATCACCATATCCTTTTGCACCGCTTTGCACATATCGTAGATGGTCAACGCTGCCACGGAGGCCGCCGTTAACGCTTCCATTTCGACGCCGGTTTTCCCGGTCAGGCGACACAGCGTTTCAATGCGTACGCGGTTGTGTTCCGGCTCGGCGTGCAGATTAACTTCAACCTTGCTCAACATCAGCGGATGGCACAGCGGGATAAGATCCCAGGTCCGTTTGGCGGCCTGAATACCGGCAATACGCGCCGTGGCGAAAACGTCTCCCTTATGGTGGCTGCCGTCGATAATCATCGCCAGCGTTTCGCTACGCATGGTCACGAATGCTTCTGCACGCGCCTCGCGTACGGTTTCCGCTTTGGCGGAGACATCCACCATATGCGCTTCGCCAGCGGCGTTAATATGAGTCAGTTGCGACATACTTATTTCTTCAAATGTGGGTGGAAATTACACGGACGCGTACGGGCATCGAGCTGCGGCGCAATGATATTTTCCCATGCGGTACGACACGCCTTAGTCGACCCCGGCATGGCGAAAATCAGCGTTTTGTTGGCCACTCCGGCAATCGCCCGGGATTGCAGCGTCGCGGTGCCAATCTCTTCAAACGACAGCATACGGAATACTTCACCAAACCCTTCGACTTCTCTGTCGAACAGCGGTTGCAGCGCTTCTGGCGCCTGGTCTCCTTCGGTTAAGCCCGTGCCGCCTGTAATGAGCACAACCTGCACATCCTCACTGGCAATCCATGCAGAAACCTGGGCGCGAATGGCGTAGCGGTTCTCTTTGACGATCGCCTTGTCGACAATCTGATGACCCGCCTCTTGCGCCGAGTCACGCAGATAATGGCCGGAGGTGTCATCTTCTTCGCCGCGACGGTTGGAAACAGTAAGAATAGCAATGCGTGTCGGGATAAATTCAGCGCTTACCTGACTCATGAAAAACTCCTTTTAGCGATCAGCCGCCAATGTAAGATAAGTTTTGCGTAATACCGGTATTGTTCTGATGCAGGAAATGAGTCTGCTTTTTCTCCAGCAGCGCGGCTGAAATGCGTTCTTCCAGCGCCGACTGCTGAGCGTCATCTTCCAGCAAATCACGCAGGCTTACGCCGCCTTCACCAAATAAACACAGATGCAGTTTGCCGACAGAGGAAACGCGCAGACGATTGCAGGTGGCGCAGAAGTCTTTCTCATAAGGCATGATCAGACCAATTTCACCAGCATAGTCAGGATGACAGAAAACCTGAGCCGGACCGTCGCTGCGCTGTCGGATCTGGTGGATCCAGCCGCGACGCAACAGCTCATCACGCAGGACCTGGCCTGAGATATGGTGTTTACGGAAGAGAGAGCTGCCCTCGCCCGTTTCCATCAGTTCAATAAAGCGTAGTTGGATAGGACGGGGCTGAACCCACGCCAGGAAGGTGTCCAGTTGATGATGGTTTACGTCGCGCATCAGCACGGTATTGACTTTCACTTTTTCAAAACCCGCATCAAAGGCGGCGTCAATGCCTGCCATCACCTGCTGAAATTTGTCCTGCCCGGTAATGGCGTGAAACTGACGGGCATCGAGGCTGTCGACGCTGACGTTAAGTGCGGTCAGTCCGGCATCGCGCCAGGCAGCAGCATCACGCGCCAGACGATAACCATTAGTGGTCACCGCAATCTGACGGATGGCGTGGTTTTCGCGCACGGCGGCGATAATGTCGGTAAAGTCGCGACGCAATGAAGGTTCGCCCCCTGTCAGACGCACTTTTTCCGTTCCCAGACTGGCGAACGCGCGCGTAACGCGGCGAATTTCATCAACGGTCAAAAAGCCGTTATTGGTGACACCGCCGGGCTTATAGCCATCCGGCAGGCAGTAGGTGCAACGAAAGTTACACACATCGGTAATCGACAAACGTAAGTAGTAAAACTTACGTGCGAAAGCATCGGTAAGTTGAGAGCCCATGTACACCTTTCCAAATACGGGAGACGTAGTCATTTCTTCCTACGCCCTGGTGACAAACTTATTCAAGTATTGTCACGGCCAAAGCACCGTATCATTTGACCCAGGTGCAGAGGCTAGAGTGTTTATTCTCGTCATACTTCAAATTGCAGAAGCGTGGGCTTTATTCGTTCACCCCAGTCACGTACTTATGTCCGCTTACGGGGGATTCTCTCCCTCACTGCCTTCCTGCAACTCAAATTATTCAGAGTACATTGTGGTTATGCCGATACTAGCGTGTAAATGACGCTTTTGCCATGTACACTTTCGCTGTATAAATACATATATAGCGACATGATCGTGCAATTTCGCTACAGAATAAGCAAAAACCACAGTTTTGCATTGATATACATCATCTTGCCAGCAGGTGAATCTCGTCAGAAAGGAGTAGATCGCAGAAAAAAATTACGTCAGATTCCGCCTGGATAATTGCTGAAAACACACTATTTACGTTACTGTAGCGCCGATCAATTGATATCAGGAAAATATATGCGCACTCGCACGCTGGCAGATCTGGACCGCGTTGTCGCTCTCGGCGGAGGGCATGGACTGGGACGCGTTCTCTCCTCTCTTTCCCCTTTAGGTTCACGCCTGACAGGGATCGTCACCACGACCGATAACGGCGGGTCGACAGGTCGTATTCGTCGCTCTGAAGGAGGGATTGCCTGGGGAGACATGCGTAACTGTCTGAACCAGTTAATTACTCAACCCAGCGTTGCATCCGCCATGTTTGAGTATCGTTTTGGCGGTAATGGTGAGCTTTCCGGGCATAACCTCGGAAATCTGATGTTAAAGGCGCTCGATCACCTCAGTGTGCGGCCTCTGGAAGCCATCAATTTAATTCGTAGTCTGCTGAAAGTTGACGCGCATTTAATTCCGATGTCGGAGCTGCCGGTGGATCTGATGGCTATCGACGATCAGGGACATGAAGTCTATGGCGAAGTGAATATCGATCAGCTCACCATCCCGCCTCAGGAACTGATGCTGTCGCCAAAAGTCCCCACCACGCGGGAGGCAGTTGAAGCTATCGCCGAAGCGGATTTGATTTTGATCGGACCCGGCAGTTTTTACACCAGCCTGATGCCGCTCCTGCTGCTCGACGAATTGGCGCAGGCATTACGTCGCACACCTGCCCCAATGGTCTACATCGGCAATCTGGGTCGTGAATTAAGCCTGCCAGCAGCCAGCCTGACGCTTAACGATAAGCTGGCAATCATTGAACAGTACGTTGGCAGGAAAGTGATTGATGCGGTGGTTGTAGGCCCGAAAGTGGATGTATCCACCGTTACCGACCGCGTTGTTATTCAGGAAGTGCTGGAAGCCAGCGACATTCCCTACCGCCATGACCGCCAGCTATTGCATTACGCGCTGGAGAAAGCGGTACAGGCGCTGGGGTAATACCAAGTGCGTGATTAGCATACAATCCTCATCGTAACGAGGATTGTACTTGTAGCTTACTGCATTAACCTCTCAGCACAGGTACCTGCTCGGCGGATATTGGCTCTTCGTATCTTGTGCCAAAATTAGACCACCGGGCAAGAATGGCAAAGAATACGGCCATAACCAGGCAACTTAAATTGAACAAAACCCAGGGTGCATAATCCAGCGTCGCCACCCCCAGCGTTTTCGCCATGAACATACCAGATATTGTCCAAGGGAAAAGCCCTTCTAGTAGCGTGGCTCCAGACTCCATTGATCGGGACATATTAACCATATGCAATTTTTTGTTTTTAAAACAAGGATCATAAATATTCTTCACCAGAAAGAAACTGATGACTGCATTGCCAGTGCAGGCAACTAATAAAGAACTTGTGAACATTGTCGCCAACAAAGTACTGGTCACCGTTTTTAATTTCTGAACCAGTCGCCCAAGCAGTACATTAAGGCCACCAGAAACATCAAGTGCCGAAGCGAACATAAATGCACAAAGCATAACCACAATTGGGCTAACCATTGAATACATACCGCCACGATTAAGCAATATATTAATATTTTTAGTCGTAGATTCATTCATCGCGACATCTGAAAAATTGCTGATCATATTGGTATTAAAGCCATTAATCGATGCTTGAACGAGGTCCATCATGGTAAACGGCTGAAAAATTGCGCATATTGCCAGAGCAAAAAAAGAAGATGCGATCAAAACAATAATGGTATCCCATTTTTTTATCGCACCAATAAAGACCAGCAATGTCGGTAATATTAATAAAGGGTTAAGCCAGAATAATGAGTTTAGCGCTTTTTTCATGACCGGGATAGTATCTAGTTGGATTGAATTTACCACATTTAAATCTAACCCCGCGATATAAAACCCCAGGCAGGCAAACAAAAAAGCAGGAACCGATGTATACAACATATTTCTAATACTTTGATAAAGCTCAGCCCCCGCAGCTAACGCGGCCATGTTTGTGGTATCTGATAAAGGAGATAATTTATCACCAAAATAGGCACCGGAGATAACGGCTCCAGCAGTAATCGGCAATGACACATTCATCGCCGACGCAACGGCAACCAACGCCACACCAATTGTTCCTGCGGAACCCCATGAAGTGCCTGTAAATGTCGAGATGCAAACCGTCACTAAAAAAGCTGTAAGATATAAGTAAGCTGGGTTGATAATTTCCAGGCCATAATAGACCATTAACGGAATGGTACCACTAACCATCCAGCATCCAATCAACATACCGATCGACAGTAGAATTAACATTGCAGGGACGGCATCTTTTATTTTTTCTATAAAAGTCTGGAGAATTTCCTTCCAGCCCGCGCCATAGTATCTGGCAAAAAAACCTGTAATAATCGTAATAACAATTAAGATAAATTCAACTGGGTAATTTAAAACCCCAATACCTATAAAGAAAACCAGGAAAATAGCCACTAATAACATCAATGCTGCATAAAAGCTCGGTTGCTTATTTGTGCTTACCATGTTATTTTCCCGCTATTAATATGTTTTTATAGAATCAAACGCATTCTCTAAGTCCGCAATTAACATCTCTGGAGATTCCTGTCCAATTGAAATCCTAATTAAACCAGGCGCCATCCCATCTTTGCATATTACATCCTGGTTATAACCGCGATTTGGAGAAATAATCAGGCTTTCATATCCCCCCCAACTGCACCCCGGTTTGAAAATTCTACAACTATCAATAATGGCTTTAACTTTTTCAAAACTGCCATCTTTAAGTTCAAAACTAATGAGACCAGAAGTACCAAACATTTGTTGTGAAACAATTTCACGTTGTTTTGCATCTGCCATAAGGGGGTGACAGATATTCTCAACCTCTGCTCTGCTATTGAGAAAAGTAAGAATTGCATAGGTATTATTCTGATGTTGTCTCATGCGCAGCGGCAACGTTCGTAAACCGCGAATCACTAGCCATGCACTATCCGGGGCCAGCACTGCGCCAAGAAGCTGATGTGAAAAATCACGAATAATATCAAGATAGACTTTTGCGCCTACCACAGCACCCGCCGTTAAATCACTGTGACCGCCGATATATTTAGTACAAGAGTGGAGCACTAAATCGAAACCAAGAGTCAATGGCTTTTGGAAGAGTGGCGTAGCCCATGTATTATCAATGGCAGTAATAATATTATTCTCTTTCGCCAACTCTGCTATCATCTGCAGATCCACAACTCGCATGGTCATTGTTCCTGGGGATTCCGTGTATATCATGCGAGTATTCGGCTTTATTTTCTGCCGAATATCCTCGACATCGCCACTGAGAACAATGTCATAGTCAATACCAAAGCGTTGTTGCATTTGCTTCACCAGCACAACTGTTGGACCATAAACATTATTCACCAGAATAATATGGTCACCACTTTTCAGCAGGCCAAACAATGTTGCGCTTATCGCGCCCATGCCCGATCCAAAAACTTTGCAGGCCGCGCCACGCTCCAACGCTGCCAGTTTATGCTCTAACAGTTCCGTTGTTGGGTTAAGCCCCCGGGAATAGATGTAACGTTCAGCTTCGTGCTGCATATCATCACAGTATTGCTGATAGCTCTGCTGCACAAACAGACTGGTTTTTACTAGCGGAGGGCTGACTGCACCAAAATTTTTCTGGTGTTGTTCACCAACTCCAGAACATATCATGGCGTCCTGAACGGCATAATCATTCTCAGCGTAATTGCATATTATCTCTTTCATAATTTTCCTTTATATTTTCGTCAGGGAAATTTCTATAACAGGACAATTATAAAAAAAAGGAACAATGACAGCCTTTTGCTTGCTGCCAAAATGCTGAAAGAATCGTCAGAAATGTAAAGAATAAAACGATGAGATTCACAAAGCTGAAAAACAAAAATCAATTCAGCAAAGAATCAATTAGAGTGAGTGCATTAATTTTAAGAATTATAAATGGCAATAGAAAAACGAATAATATAATTATAAATGATAATACATTCTGTATTTTTCCAATCGCCATGGCATTTACGCGATGGCGAATTGGAAAGTGGAAACAATCTTACGATGCCGCGATAAACAACTCGCGCAGCTGATGCAACTGGTCGCGGATTGTCGCAGCCTCTTCAAATTCAAGATTCTGCGCATGCTGCATCATCTGCCCTTCCAGCTCATGAATCTTCTGCTGCAGCGCTTTTGGCGTCATATCCAGTTCGACAATTTCAGACTTCGCGCCTGCGCGTGACTTCCCTTTGCCTTTCGCCTTAGTCTTCGCAATATTCTGACCCAGCGCCAGAATATCGACCACTTTCTTGTTCAGCCCCTGCGGCGTAATACCGTGTTCTTCGTTGTAGAGCTGCTGTTTCTCACGACGGCGTTCAGTTTCACCTATCGCCTTAGCCATTGAGGCGGTAATTTTGTCACCGTAGAGAATAGCCTTCCCGTTGATATTACGCGCCGCACGGCCGATGGTCTGAATAAGCGAACGTTCAGAACGCAGGAACCCTTCTTTGTCTGCGTCCAGAATCGCCACCAGTGAGACCTCAGGCATGTCCAGACCCTCACGTAACAGGTTGATACCCACCAGCACGTCAAACTCGCCCAGACGCAGGTCACGAATGATTTCCATACGTTCCACGGTATCGATGTCTGAGTGCAGATAGCGCACCCGCTCACCGTGCTCTTCAAGGTATTCGGTGAGATCCTCTGCCATCCGTTTCGTGAGCGTAGTGACCAGCACACGTTCGTTAATCGCCGCACGGATGCGGATCTCAGACAGCAGATCGTCAACCTGCGTCGCCACCGGGCGTACCTCAATGATCGGATCCAGCAGGCCGGTCGGTCGTACTACCTGATCGACGACGTCATCACCGGATTTCTCCAGCTCATAGTTGCCCGGCGTCGCTGAGACGTAGATGGTCTGCGGGGCCAGCGCTTCAAACTCTTCAAATTTAAGCGGACGGTTATCCAGCGCCGACGGTAGACGGAATCCGTATTCGACCAGAGTCTCTTTACGCGCCCGGTCACCACGATACATACCGCCAATTTGCGGGATAGTGACGTGGGATTCATCCACCACCAGCAGGCCGTCGGCAGGCAGGTAATCAAACAGCGTCGGCGGCGGCTCGCCGGGGCCACGCCCGGACAGATAGCGGGAGTAGTTTTCAATCCCCGAGCAGTAACCCAGCTCATTCATCATTTCCAGATCGAACTGCGTACGTTGACTTAGCCGCTGTTCTTCCAGCAGTTTGTTATTTGCCAGCAGGACCTTACGCCGCTCTGCCAGCTCCACTTTGATTTCTTCCATCGCCTGCACGATACGTTCGCGCGGCGTCACGTAGTGCGTTTTAGGATAGATGGTGTAGCGCGAAATCGTGGATTCAACCTGCCCGGTAAGCGGGTCAAACAGCGATAAACGTTCGACCTCTTCATCAAACAGTTCCACGCGCAGCGCAATGTCGTCGGATTCAGCCGGGAAAATGTCGATCACTTCACCACGCACGCGGAAGGTTCCGCGCTGAAATGCCTGATCGTTGCGGGTATATTGCAGTTCCGCCAGGCGGCGCAGGATCGCACGCTGGTCGATAATCATCCCCACCGTCAGATGCAGCATCATTTTCAGATACAGATCCGGATCGCCCAAACCATAGATAGCGGAAACTGACGCGACGACGACGACATCCCGACGTTCCAGCAGCGCTTTGGTCGCCGACAGACGCATCTGCTCAATATGTTCGTTAACCGAGGCATCCTTCTCGATGAAGGTGTCAGAACTTGGTACGTAGGCTTCCGGTTGATAATAGTCGTAGTAGGAGACGAAATACTCCACCGCGTTATCCGGGAAGAACTCTTTCATCTCACCGTACAACTGCGCGGCCAGCGTCTTATTGGGAGCCAGCACCATGGTAGGCCGCTGCAAGTCCGCAATTACGTTAGCGATGGTGAATGTCTTCCCCGAGCCCGTCACCCCCAGCAGCGTCTGATGCGCCAGACCATCCTCCAGCCCTTCTTCCAGACGGCGAATAGCCTCAGGCTGATCGCCAGAGGGTTTAAAAGCGGAATTTAGTTTGAACGGTTTACTCATGAGCAGCTACCTGAAGCAATGGGCGGGCAGGTGTGTAATTTTACTCGCAGTCGTATATTTTGCCAGTAAAATATACTGGATGAAAAAACAGTAACGCACCAGAATATTTCTGATACGCCATCAGAATGACCGTGACCGCAGGCTAAAATTTGGGCTCAGACAAGATAAAACACCAGCAAAAACGTGTTATCCCCAAAGCAATGACTTTTTTAACATTTGTCAAGCTGCCCGATGAAAGTTTTGTGGCAACGCATGACACTTCTGCGACAGCCATTGATTTTATCTAAGATTCTGTAATTTAATGACTATTATCCCGAGCCGTCTTTCGCATCAATTTAGTCGCAGGCCGCGTCTTCTCTCGCTTACATTGTGTTTTCTAACTCTAATACACAAGGTTATCCACAGGAATAGTGGATAACTGCCTCCAGCCCGTATGGACTGTAGCCTGGCAAAAACGCCCTCACTCCCTTTTCCGGAGGGATAAAAAAAATTTATCGCTATTTTTTGATATTTATCAGCTAACGAAACGGCCTGGAATGGCCGGGATCTTGCTCGCATTTTCATCATTTTCTTGCCTGCACCATTACGACACCGCCAGGCACTGGCAATGTGCACAAAACAACGCCAGCCCTCCGGCCAGCCAGACGTTACCGCCTGCGCGGCACACTCTCCTGCTGTTTTTTGACCCCAATCCCTCTTCTGGCAAGAGAATTGCAATTTTCTTCCGACGACCTGTACGTGGGGCGGATAGCATCATGCTGGAGGAATCTATGTTGAGTCTTCGCGCAGTGAATCATTATTACGGTAATCAACACTCCCTATGGGATGTGGATCTCGACCTGCTGCCCGGTAAATGTACCGGTGTGTTGGGGCTTCCAGGGATGGGAAAGACTACACTGACCAATTGCATTATCGGCAATTTACCGATCGAAAGCGGCACCATGTTCTGGCATCAGGCTGGCGCACCACCGCGCGACCTGAGTCCCATTCCGGCGGCAAATCGCATCGCGCTGGGCATTAACTACGTTTCACAAGAGAGACGGATTTTTTCGCAATTGACGGTAGAGGAAAATCTGCATATTGCGCGCCAGGCGGTTGAGGAAAGCGAAACGATGAACAGCAGTGATATTTACCGCCTGTTTCCGCAGTTGTTCGTACTGCGTCAGGCCAAAGGGGCGGCATTATCGGAAGATGATCAGCACCAGCTTGCGCTCGCCAGCGCGCTGGTCACACGCCCGCGCCTGCTGATCCTCGATGAGCCCACGCGGGGAAGTGGCCAGGCATATATCCACAAGCTGGGGAACCTGGTGGTAAGGTTAAGCCAGGAGCTCGGCATCGCCATAATGCTCGCGGAGCAGAGCCTGCCGTTTATTCGTCGGGTCGCTGACTGCTACTGCCTGTTACACCGTGGGCGCAACGTGGCTCAGGGGCAAATCACACAGCTCAGCAACCCGCTAATCACCGACTGGGGGGCGCTACAGACAAAACGCTAAGATCGATATAACGTCCTGTCGATGCCCGCTCCGGCTCTTCTGCCAGCCAGGGAATTTCCCCCAGCAGCGGAGCCGCAAGCACACGCCTGAGCGTTGCCATATATTCAGCATGACGCTTGCCAGGTGGCGTCACATCATTGGCGACCCATCCGGCAAGCGTCAGCCCGGCCTGCTGCACCGCCTGGGCGGTCAGCACAGCGTGGTTGATGCAGCCGAGCTTAACGCCAACCACCAGAATAACCGGCAGCTGCTCTGTTTTCACCCAGTCAGCAAAACTCAGCGTTGGCGAAAGCGGCGTAAACCACCCTCCGGCACCTTCCACCAGCACCCAGTCAGCCTGTTGTTCCAGCGAGCGTAAACCCGCAGACATTACTGAGGCCTGAATGGGGCGACCTTCGTCCGCGCTGATGATATGCGGTGAGGTAGGTTCCGCGAAGGTATAGGGGTTGATAGCCGCATAGTCCACCGTCACAACGCTGTTGCGCTGTAATGCCAGGGCATCGCTATTGCGCAGACCTTCAACCGTCATTTCACTACCCGACGCCACTGGCTTATAGCCGACGGTTCGCAATCCCCTCTGCCCCGCCGCCTGTAGCAACGCGCAGCTGGCGATAGTTTTCCCCACTTCGGTATCCGTCCCGGTGACAAAAAAAGTGTTAGTCACGTTGAATCACTCCCAAAAATAGATGATAGGTCAGCGGATATTTCCCCTGCTGGCAGGGCCAGGCTAGCTGTAGCTGGCGCAACTGTGAGCGGGTGAGGACGCGCGGCTCGCGGCCATCATGCAAATGCGTCGCGCCAATGCCCTTCAGCGAGCGCATGGCGCTCAGCGCATCGTCAAACCACAGCGTGACGGCATGAGACTGGTATTCAACGTCCCACCCATGCAGGGCGTTTTCCAGTTGCTCCACGGGCAAAAAACGATTGGCGTGCTCCCGCTCATCAACCGCTCGCCACGCCTGACGAAGTTCCGGCATTGACCCCTGCGCCAGGGTACTAAACGCCACCGTCCCGCCAGGACGCACCACCCGGTAAAGCTCGCGTAACGCGCCGCGCAGATCGCTGCACCACTGTACGGCCAGATTGCTCCAGGCCAGGTCGAAAGTAGCAGCAACCTGCGGAATGGCTTCAATATCCGCCAGCAAATAACGATGGGCGACATCGTGACGCTGTGCTTCAGTCAGCATTTGCGCCGACAGATCCAGCGCGCAGACCTCGCTCCCCTGCTCCCGCCAGTAACGGCTCATACGCCCGGGTCCGCAGCCCGCATCTAAAACCTGAGAGAATGCCCGACCATCGAGTCGCGCCAGTAACGCATCGGCGCTCTGACGCTGGAGTTCCGCGTGTTGCTCATAGTGAGTAGCCGCACGACCAAACGCGGCAGCAATCGCCTGCTTATTGACCTGCGCCATGCAGCACCTCCAGTAAGCGATCGATATCCTGGACTTCATGCGCCTGGGTCAGCGTAAGCCGCAGCCTGGCCGTACCAACCGGCACCGTCGGTGGGCGAATAGCCGTCACCCAGCATCCCTGTTGACGTAATGCCTCCGCCAGCTGCAAGGCTTTATGATTGTCGCCCACGATCAGTGGCTGAATGGCGCTGTCGGACTGCGCCAGCGTTAAGTCCGGCGTATTCACCCCAGCGCGAAAACGCCGGATCAGCATCGCCAGTTTTTCTCTGCGCTCATCGCCTTCGCGGCTGCGGATCACCTCCAGCGCGGCGCGCAAGGCCTGGGCCTGCGCCGGAGGCATACTGGTGCTGTAGATCAGATGACGGGCAAACTGCAGCAGATAATCGGCCACGCTGTCTGAGCACAAGATTGCCGCGCCGCTGACGCCAAACCCTTTGCCAAACGTGACCACTAACAGCTCGGGTTTCACCTGCTGTCGGGAGCACGAACCGCGCCCTTCCTCACCGCTCACGCCAATCCCGTGCGCATCATCCACCAGCAACCACGCGCCCTGCCGCTCTGCTACCGCGTGAATTTCCGCCAGCGGTGCGCTATCGCCATCCATGCTGAACACACCTTCAGTGACCACGAGTTGTTGCCCCGGACAGGGGGTGGTCAGCAGACGTTCCAGATGTTGGGGATCGTTATGGATAAAGCGACGTAGCACGGCAGGGCTAAGGCTGGCAGCTTCCAGCAGTGAGGCATGGCTGAGCCGGTCAGCAACAATCCGGTCCTCTTTGCCCATCAGCGCGGCAATAACCGCCTGATTAGCGGCAAAACCGGAGATAAACAGTAGCGCCCGTGAATAGCCGAGCCATTGCGCCAGCTCATCCTCCAACGCCTGATGAGCAACGGAATAACCGCTGACATGACCCGAGCCGCCGCTGCCGACGCCAAAACGCTCAGCGCCTTGCTGCCACGCGCAGATAATATGCGGATGGTGGCTTAAGCCAAGGTAGTCGTTGCTGGAAAAATTCAGGTATTGGCGACCGTCGGCCTGCAGCCAGCGACCGGCACCCTGCGTCACCGCATAGCGCCGACGCAACGCATCAGCACGACGACGCGCCGTTAACGCATCGTCTATTTTTTGCTGCCAGGTCATACGGTTGCCGCGTTGTAGTATTCGTCGGTATCTGGGGTACGCAGCGCCTGCTCCAGGCGTTGCTGCTGTTCGTTATCACCCGCCAGCACCGCCGTTTGCTGCGGATTGAGACCCAGTTTGCGAAACAACAGCAAATCCTTATCTTCGTTCGGGTTCGGCGTGGTCAGCAGTTTGCAGCCGTAGAAAATCGAGTTAGCCCCGGCCATAAAGCACATCGCCTGGGTTTGTTCGTTCATCTGCTCGCGTCCGGCTGAAAGACGGACATATGAAGTCGGCATCATGATCCGCGCCACGGCGATAGTACGAATAAAATCAAAGGCATCCACATCGTCATTATCGGCAAGCGGCGTGCCTTTCACTTTCACCAGCATGTTGATCGGCACGCTTTCTGGCGGCGTTGGCAGATTCGCTAATTGCAGCAACAGACCCGCACGGTCGGTCACCGTTTCCCCCAGTCCCACAATCCCGCCGGAGCAAACTTTAATGCCCGCCTCACGCACTTTATCCAGCGTATCCAGGCGCTCCTGGTACGAACGGGTTGTGATGATATTGCCGTAGAATTCCGGCGAGGTGTCGAGGTTATGGTTGTAGTAGTCCAGACCCGCATTAGCCAGCCGCTGGGCCTGATTTTCGTTCAGCGTACCCAGCGTCATACACGCTTCCAGCCCCAGTTCTTTTACGCCCTGAACCATCTGTTCCAGGTAAGGCATGTCGCGTTCGTGTGGATTCTTCCACGCCGCGCCCATGCAAAACCGCGTTGAACCGGCCTGTTTCGCTTTACGCGCAGAGTCCAGTACCTGTTCAACCTCCATCAAACGTTCCGTTTCCAGACCGGTTTTATAGCGGGAGCTTTGCGGGCAGTATTTGCAGTCTTCCGGGCAGGCACCGGTCTTAATCGACAGCAGCGTACTGACCTGAACCTGCCGCGGATCAAAGTGCTGACGGTGAACCTGCTGCGCTTCAAACAGCAGATCCAACAGCGGTTTTTCAAATAATTCGGTGACTTGCGACATTGTCCAGCGAGAAGAATGAGCCATATTGGTATACGTTTCGTTATGAGTTTGGTGTAGACTCGTAAACCTAAATCTTTTTAATTTGGTTTACAAGTCGATTATGACAACGGACGATCTTGCGTTTGACCAACGCCATATCTGGCACCCTTACACCTCCATGACCTCCCCGTTACCGGTTTATCCGGTGGCGCGTGCCGAAGGTTGCGAACTGATTTTAGCCAGCGGTGAGAGGCTGATAGACGGCATGTCATCCTGGTGGGCGGCGATCCACGGTTACAATCACTCACAGCTGAACGCCGCGATGAAAACGCAGATTGATGCCATGTCACATGTGATGTTTGGCGGCATTACCCATGCCCCGGCCATTGCGCTGTGCCGCCAGTTGGTGGCGATGACGCCAGAGGCGCTGGAGTGCGTTTTTCTCGCGGATTCAGGTTCGGTCGCCGTAGAAGTAGCAATGAAAATGGCGCTGCAATACTGGCAGGCCAAAGGCGAATCCCGTCAGCGTTTCCTGACATTTCGAAACGGTTATCACGGCGATACCTTCGGCGCGATGTCGGTCTGCGATCCCGACAACTCGATGCACAGTCTGTGGAAGGGTTATCTGCCGGAGAACCTGTTTGCGCCCGCCCCGCAAAGCCGCATGGACGGCGAGTGGGACGAACTGGATATGGTGCCTTTTGCCCGCCTGATGGCCGCGCATCGCCACGAGATTGCGGCGGTGATCCTTGAGCCGATTGTGCAGGGCGCTGGCGGCATGCGCATGTATCATCCCGAATGGTTAAAGCGCATCCGTAAGATGTGCGACCGTGAAGGTATCCTGCTGATTGCCGATGAAATCGCCACCGGATTTGGTCGTACAGGCAAGCTTTTTGCCTGTGAACACGCCAACATAACTCCAGACATTTTGTGTCTGGGCAAAGCGTTAACCGGCGGAACCATGACCCTTTCCGCCACCCTGACCACGCGTCAGGTCGCGGAAACCATCAGCAACGGTGAGGCCGGATGCTTCATGCACGGTCCAACCTTTATGGGTAATCCGCTGGCCTGCGCCGTCGCCTCCGCCAGCCTGTCGTTACTCGAAACCGGTGAGTGGCGCTCACAGGTAGCGGCTATTGAAGCGCAACTGCGGACAGAACTCGCCCCGGCGGCAGACTCCAGTTGGGTAGCCGACGTGCGCGTACTCGGCGCCATCGGTGTGATCGAAACCACGCATCCGGTGAATATGGCGGCGTTACAGAAGTTCTTTGTTGAACAGGGCGTGTGGGTACGACCGTTTGGCAAACTGATCTATCTGATGCCGCCGTACATTATTCAGCCCGATCAGTTGCGTCGTCTGACCCAGGCCGTAAACGAGGCTGTGCGCAGTGCAACATTTTTTAGCGATTAATCAGCGCCCGGTCCGGACGTGGAAAAGTGGAACAGCCCGGATTATTCGATGACTGATTAAGTAACAATATTTAGACATGAAGGCCGGATTATTCCGGCCTTTTTTTATTTGCATCAAAGAAATTGCAAATCGTTTTATATCAATGCTGAGCAAAAATTGACGGGTGATTTAGTAAGCGATAGCGTGAATTTGTCACGTAAGTGATTAAAGTGAAAGGATTTTATGAGATTTTCCTTAAATGGAGTTTTAAGAAAATGGCTATTCCAGCTTATTTATGGCTCAAAGATGACGGCGGCGCTGATATCAAAGGTTCCGTCGATGTTCATAGACGTGAAGGCGGCCCGCTTGAGGTTGTACGATGAAACGGCTCGCATTGTTGCTACTACTTCCGTTTATTGTGGCCACTTCAGCAGCTGGCGAAGTGAACTGGCCCGATGCGCTGAAAGGCGTGGCTACGGGCGATCAAGCGTGGCTGAATAAAACGCCAGAACTCGCGGCTGCGGCAGATGTTAAGCAGGCCATTAAACTGGAAGATGCTTTATCTGCTGCCCTAACAGCAAATACAACCGGCGCTCTTGATGCGCTCAGCGTCATTGACGCGGGAAAATGGCCGCACATGCTCGGGACTGATATTGTCTGCGGAGTGCCTGTTGAAGCTCCAGCAACCGTTGAGGATTTTTATCAGCGGACACGTCCTGCGTTGTTAAGCACTGATAAGGGCGCTCGCTGCTTGTGGTTCCTCGAAGCAACATATGAGGAATGGAAAGCAGACAAAGCCCGTCAGGTTAAGTAAGATAATTAACCCGGTCAATATGGCCGGGTCCTTTCCTCCGCTTCCCTTTGATTTTTCGTGCCGCAGCCGCTCCCTGAATACTCAACACCACACAATAACCGCTCATGCAGTGGGTTTAACCGACAGCACCGGCACGCCGCACACGTTCCGGCACCCAGTAAGGATTATTAAATGACATTTCACGTCCCAACCGTTGCGAAAAGTACCGACCGCCAGTTACGCGATATTCAGAACGCGCTACCCGATGAGAACGCCGACACCAGCAGCGACAGCGACTACGCCGTCTGGGCTAATGCTGTATCAGGCGTGGCGGACGATCTCTACGCCTATCAGGGCTGGATTATTCGCCAGATTTTCCCTGACACCGCCGAGAAGGAGTATCTGGAGTTTACTCAATGCCGCACTGGCTTGACTGGTCACCAGTGCGAATAAAGTATCCTACTTCACCGGAGAGGATAAGGCAGCGCTGGCTGATTTAACTTCTGTTGGTCGTGACATTATCAGCAAGAACGCTATTGCCGACATTCTCACATACCTTGGTTTGCACGAAACCGGATTTGCCACCCTTGATTGAACGCAAAACAGTCCAGAATATTTCGCCACGCTACATACGGTTCCTGGCTACACTTTTTGGCTAACGAGAGGAGTCAGCATGAAACTAATCAGTAACGATCTGCGCGATGGCGAAAAGCTTGCGCATCGCCACGTCTTTAACGGCGTGGGGTATGACGGGGATAATATTTCCCCGCATCTGGCGTGGGATGACGTGCCCGCAGGGACCAAAAGCTTTGTCGTGACCTGCTACGATCCTGATGCACCAACCGGCTCCGGCTGGTGGCACTGGGTGGTGGTAAATCTGCCAGCAGATACCCGCGTACTCACGCAAGGCTTCGGCTCCGGGCTGGTTGCGCTGCCGGATGGGGTGATTCAGACCCGTACGGATTTTGGGAAAGCAGGTTATGGCGGTGCTGCGCCGCCGAAGGGGGAAACCCATCGCTATATCTTTACGGTTCACGCATTGGATGTGGAGCGTATTGATGTCGATGAGGACGCCAGCGGCGCGATGGTTGGCTTTAACGTTCACTTCCACTCGCTCGCCAGCGCCTCGATTACGGCGATGTTCTCAGTTAAGCTGTGTTGTGCCGGATGTCGGCTTCGCCGCATCCGGCCTACTAAACAAGGCTTATCTACAAAAATTCAGGCATCAATTTCAACAACGTCCCCTGGGCTAACAGTTCGGTTGCGCACTCAATATCCGGAGCAAAAAAGCGATCCTGCGTATAGTGGGCAACCTGCTCGCGCAGAGCCTGGCGCGCCTGCTCCAGCAGCGGGCTTGAGGTTAACCCTTCACGCAGGTCAATCCCCTGACACGCCGCCAGCCACTCCACGGCAATCACGCCGCGCGTATTCGCCGCCATCTCCCACAACCTGCGGCCCGCTGCCGGCGCCATAGACACATGATCTTCCTGGTTGGCGGAGGTCGGCAAGCTGTCCACGCTGTGCGGATGCGCCAGCGCTTTGTTCTCGCTCGCCAGCGCGGCCGCGGTTACCTGAGCAATCATAAAGCCGGAGTTCACCCCGCCGTTTTTCACCAGGAACGGCGGCAACTGCGACATATGTTTGTCCATCATCAGCGCAATGCGTCGCTCTGATAACGCCCCGATTTCCGCAATCGCCAGCGCCAGATTATCTGCCGCCATCGCCACCGGTTCAGCATGGAAGTTGCCGCCGGAAATGACATCGCCCTCTTCGGCAAACACCAGCGGGTTGTCGGAAACCGCGTTGGCTTCTACCAGCAGGACCTCCATTACCTGACGCATTTGCGTCAGGCACGCCCCCATCACCTGCGGCTGACAGCGCAAAGAATACGGATCCTGCACTTTTTCACAGTTATGATGCGACTGGGAAAGCGCGCTGGTGTCGGTCAACACGTGGCGGTACAGCGTTGCGGCATCAATCTGCCCACGCTGTCCTCGTGCGGCATGAATACGGGCATCAAACGGACGACGAGAGCCTAAAACGGCTTCGGTGGTCAGCGCCCCACACACCGTCGCAGACGCAAACAGCTCCTGGGCTTCAATTAACCCGCGCAGCGCAAAGGCTGTGGAAGCCTGGGTACCGTTGAGCAGCGCCAGCCCTTCTTTCGCCTCCAGCGTAATCGGCTCCAGCCCGGCCTTTTTCAGCGCTTCGGTCGCCGGAAGCCATTCCCCCTGCCAGCGCGCTTTACCTTCGCCCAGCAGCGTCAGAGACATATGCGCCAGCGGTGCCAGATCGCCCGATGCGCCCACTGACCCTTTCGCCGGGATCAGCGGATACACCTCGGCATTCACCAGCGCAATCAGCGCTTCAATCACGCTGAGACGAATACCCGAAAAACCCCGCGCCAGGCTGTTGATTTTCAGCACCATAATCAGGCGTACCATCGCGTCATCGAGCGCCTCACCAACGCCTGCCGCATGGGAAAGCACCAGCGAACGCTGTAAATTCTGCAAATCTTCCGTGGCGATACGGGTCTGAGCCAGCAGGCCAAAGCCGGTATTAATGCCATACGCCGTACGGCCTTCAGCGACAATATTATTGACGCAGGCGACGCTTGCGTTGATCGCATCAATCGCCCCGGCATCCAGGCTCAGTTTGACCGGCTGCTGCCAGATGTCGCGCAGTTGCGCAAAGCTCAGATGACCCGGCGTTAATGTCATGGTGTTCATATCAGCGTTTCTCCTGCGTCGCCGCGACCATCGGCAAATTCAGCCCTTCTTCGACGGCGCAATCCACCGCAATGTCATACCCGGCGTCGGCGTGGCGCATCACCCCGGTAGCCGGATCGTTATGTAATACCCGGGCGATACGCGCTGCGGCTTCATCAGTGCCATCGCAAACAATCACCATCCCGGCATGCTGGGAGAAGCCCATTCCTACCCCGCCACCGTGATGCAGTGACACCCAGGTTGCACCGCTGGCGGTGTTAAGCAGCGCGTTCAGCAGCGGCCAGTCGGATACTGCATCAGAACCGTCGCGCATGGCTTCGGTTTCGCGGTTCGGGCTGGCGACGGAGCCGGAATCCAGATGATCACGGCCAATAACAATCGGCGCAGACACTTCGCCGCTGCGCACCATTTCATTAAACGCCAGCCCCAGTTTTTGACGCCATTCCAGACCGACCCAGCAGATACGCGCCGGTAATCCCTGGAAGTTAATCCGCTCACGCGCCATATCCAGCCAGTGGTGCAGATGCTTATCGTCAGCCACGATCTCTTTCACTTTGGCATCCGTTTTATAAATATCCTGCGGATCGCCGGAAAGCGCCACCCAACGGAACGGGCCAATGCCGCGGCAGAACAGGGGGCGAATATAAGCAGGGACGAAACCAGGGAAATCAAAGGCGTTTTCCACGCCCATCTCTTTGGCCATCTGGCGAATGTTGTTGCCGTAATCAAACGTCGGCACGCCCATTTTGCTGAACGCCAGCATTGCCTCGACGTGCGTTGCCATTGAGCGTTTCGCCGCCTGTACCGTGCCCTGCGGATCGGACACCGCTTTCTCCTGATACGCTTCCCAGCTCCAGCCGGACGGCAGATAACCATGCAGCGGATCGTGGGCGCTGGTCTGGTCAGTGACCATATCCGGGCGCACACCGCGCTTCACCAGTTCCGGCACAACGTCGGCGGCGTTAGCGCATAGCGCAATGGAGACCGCTTTCCCCTCACGGGTGTACTTTTCGATACGCGCCAGCGCGTCTTCAAGCGATGTCGCCTGCTCATCCACGTAGCGGGTACGCAGACGGAAATCGATCCGGCTTTGCTGGCACTCAATATTCAGCGAGCAAGCACCTGCCAGCGTTGCGGCTAACGGTTGCGCCCCACCCATGCCGCCCAGCCCGGCGGTCAGCACCCAGCGTCCGCTCAGGTTACCCTGATAATGCTGACGCCCGGCCTCAACGAAGGTTTCATAAGTCCCCTGCACGATGCCCTGGCTACCGATGTAGATCCAGCTCCCGGCGGTCATCTGGCCATACATCGCCAGCCCTTTGGCGTCCAGCTCGTTGAAGTGTTCCCAGGTAGCCCAATGTGGCACCAGGTTGGAGTTGGCAATCAGTACGCGCGGCGCATTGTCATGGGTTTTGAAAACGCCAACCGGTTTACCGGACTGGACCAGCAGGGTCTCATCGGTCTCCAGTTTGGTCAGCGCGTTGACGATGGCGTCATAACATTCCCAGTCCCGCGCGGCGCGACCAATCCCGCCGTATACCACCAGCTCATGCGGATTTTCCGCCACATCGGGATCCAGGTTGTTCATTAACATGCGCAGCGGCGCTTCGGTCAGCCAGCTTTTGGCCGTTAACGTGGTGCCGCGTGGGGCACGAATATCCTGCTGACGGTACTTGCTATGAGACATGGTAGAGCACTCCTCGCGAACGATCGGACAGATAAGTAACATATACTTGTCTATACAAGTTGTCGCAAGCGTGCTTTTAACAAAAAAGATACAATTTTATTATACTGCGGCAGCAATCACGCTTTTCAGGACATAAACCGCCCTTGCAGGCGATAGCGGGAACCCGGGAAGAGCAAACGGGCATGAGAGACAATAGATGACGCAGACCAGGTTTTACGGCGGATCAGCAGGCAGGGATCGTGTTCTTTGATATTCAGCAGCGCGCACTCTTCGGCACTGGCGCGGACCGCTTCAACAATATGCTCGCCTTCCGTTAAAGGGGCTATCAGCGACAGATAAGCGTGCGGCGTAGTCTGGCTGTAATCCTGCGCCAGATACGCTGGCACAATTTCGGCATTCACGCAGCGATCTTCAATCTGCACCGGCAGTTCGTTCTCGTAGTGCACCATGACAGAGTGAAAAATGGAGGTGCCTTCTTTGACGTTTAACACCAAAGCCTGCTGCGCGCTTGCCTGGGTTCGTTCCAGCGTGATCACCTCGCAGCGGTGCTGATGCTGACGGGCGTTGATTTCATCCGCGATGCTGCGAATTTCAAACAGCGCAGACTGGCCCTTCGGCTCGGCGACAAACGTCCCTACGCCCTGCAAACGAACCAGTAACCCTTCATCCGTTAACTCACGCAGCGCCCGGTTGATGGTCATGCGGCTGAAACCATACTGCGCCACCAGCTCCGCCTCAGAGGGAATGCGATCGTGAGGTTGCCAGATACCGCTGGCAATCTTTTCGCTGATCTCCTGTTTGACCTTTTCGTAAAAAGGTGCCGGAGCAGAACGGGATGGGAGCATGCGTAAGCCTTCCTTAAGCTGAGAATGTGAGTGGGTACAGTTTACAGGCATTACCCGAACCTGATAAGCGTAACGCCATCAGGTATATCAGTGCCACCAGTGCGCGATTTGCCAACCTAATCGCGCCGCAACGCGCGCCGCTCTGCCATCATCGTCAAAGCGTGGATTAAATTCAACCATATCCACCGCCTGCAGTTTACCGCTACGACACAGGGGTTCAATCAGATTCAGCAGCGTCGCCAACGGTACGCCCAGCGCAGCGGGTGCCGACACGCCGGGCATTTCCCACACCGGCAGCACGTCGAGATCGATAGTCAGATAGATAACATCCAGGTTGGCGACAAACTGCGCTAACTGCGCCTGCGCCGTTGCACAGTACAGATCCTCCACCACGGTCACACCGAGCCGTTGCGCCTCATCCCATAAAGCCTGGGTGTTTGCCGCCCGACTGACACCGATACAGGCATAGTGAAATTCACGCTGCTGTTCATCGCAAAGCTGCGCCAGTTGGCGAAACGGTGTGCCGGAAGTAGCCTGATCGGCATGGCGCAAATCGAGGTGGGCATCGAAGTTGACGATCCCCACTTTCGCCTGCGGGAACGCATCCAGCACGCCTGCGCCGTGCGCAAATGCAGTTTCGTGTCCTCCCCCCAGAACAAAGGTACGCATATTCTCCTGCTGACAGCGCTGCACCGCATTGCGTAGCGCCTGCTGTGCGCCCTCAAGATCGGGGGCCTGGGCCACAATATTTCCCAGATCTACCAGCCGATGATGCCCATCGTGGCTGGCTAAATTCGCCAGCGCCTTGCGCAGCACATCGGGCGCTCCGGCGGCTCCCGTCCGGCCCTGATTACGTTTCACGCCTTCGTCGCAGGCAAACCCAAGCAGCGCTATCTGTTCGCGATACATTTCTGGGCTAAATGTCGGGCTCAGCGTGATCGTCTGAAACAGGCGCAGCGCATTCGGCGATTCGGCGCGGTCATCACGTCCCTGCCACAGCGCAGGTGAAACAGGTTGCCAGTGAGTCATACTATTTGTCCTTTGAATACGCGTTGGTAGAGCGGATTACGCCCCGGTTCATACAGGATCTCGACCGGGAGAGTTGCATCCCACACCACAAAATCGGCCACAAACCCGGCCTTCAATTGACCATGAGTGGCATGACGTCCCAGCGCCCGGGCCGCATGTCGGGTGACGCCCGCCCATGCTTCTTCCGGCGTTAAGCCAAACTGAACGCAGGCCATATTCATCGCCCAGTGCAGGCTGATAAACGGGCTGGTACCTGGGTTAAAATCTGTCGCCACCGCCATCGGTACCTGATACTGACGCAGCAACGCCACCGGCGGACGCTGTTGCTCTTTAAGGAAATAGAATGCGCCGGGCAGCAGCACGCCGACCGTACCGCTTTGGCTCATCGCCGCTACGCCCGCTTCATCGAGATATTCAATATGATCGGCGGATAACCCGTGGTAGCGGCTTACCAGCTGTGCGCCACCCAGCAATGACAGCTGTTCAACATGGCCTTTAATCGGGATGCCCAACGCCTGCGCGGCCTGAAACACCCGCTCGCTCTGCGCCAACGAAAAACCCACGCTTTCACAAAACAGATCCACAGTCTCGAACAGCCCTTGTTCCCACAGCTGCGGCAAAATGGTCTCGCACACCAGCGTAATATAGCCGTCAGGATCATCCCGGTATTCTGCTGGAGTCGCATGGGCAGCCAACAGCGTGGGGCTTATTTCAATGATATTCTCCGCCGCCAGCGCCGCTGCCACGCGCAATATTTTCTCTTCTGTCTGCAAATCCAGGCCGTAACCGGATTTTATTTCCAGCAACGTAACGCCTTCTTTGATCAGCTGTTCCATACGCTGATGCGCTAGATGTAAGAGTTGTTCATCACTGGCGCTGCGGGTCGCTGATACCGTGGCATTGATACCCCCGCCCTGGGCGCTTATCTGCTGGTAGGAGACACCGTTTAGCCGCTGCTCCCATTCACCTGCGCGGTTTCCACCAAAGACCAGATGCGTATGACAGTCAATCAGGCCAGGTGTAATTAGCCTGCCCTGCATATCAAAGGTATTGTCATGTGTGAGATAGAGCGATGACTCCGGGACGATATCGCGAATCTTCCCCTGGCGGACGATCAGCGCATGACCCTCTACCAGCCCATACGGGGTGTTACGTTCGGGATCCATGGTCGCCAGACGAACATTGCGCCAGATAACATCATCAGGGAAGAATTGCTGCATTCGACTCACCACTTGTCATAGGTTGTATAGACATTTATTTTTGATTATACGGATGTTGTCAACCTGAAGGACCGTAATTGTTATGTATTTGTGATATAAGAACTCTCCGCGCCGGGCATTACGGCGATAAAAACAACTTTTTACCTTTTAACCTTCCCGTTTCGCTCAACTTAGTATAAAAAAGCAGGCTTCAATGGATAACTTTCAAAGCCCGGAGCAACCTGTGAACATATCATCAGTTTCCCGTCTGGCGCTGGCAATGGCTTTTGGCGTGACGCTGACCGCCTGTAGCTCTACGCCGCCCGATCAAATTCCTTCCGATCAGACCGCGCCAGGTACCTCTTCGCGCCCGATCTTGTCGGCCAATGAAGCGAAAAACTTCGTTGCTGCGCACTATTTTTCCGCGCTGACGCCAAACACCGCGCCGTGGAGCCCTTCTGCTATTTCTCTGCCTGCACAGCCTGACTTCGTGGTTGGCCCGGCTGGGACTCAGGGCGTCACCCATACCAGCATTCAGGCTGCGGTTGATGCAGCAATCATCAAGCGTACTAACAAACGTCAGTACATCGCGATTATGCCGGGCGAGTATCAGGGCACGGTATATATCCCGGCAGCAACGGGAAGTCTGACGCTGTACGGCATGGGCGAAAAACCGCTGGATGTGAAAATTGGCCAGGCTATTGATGGTGACATGAGCACCGCAGACTGGCGTCGTACGGTGAACCCGGGCGGTAAATACATGCCGGGTAAACCGGCGTGGTATATGTTTGATAATTGCCAGAACAAGCGCGGCACAAATATTGGCGTGATGTGTTCTGCCGTCGTCTGGTCGCAAAATAATGGTCTGCAATTGCAGAACCTGACCATCGAAAACAATCTGGGTGACAGCGTTGATGCGGGTAATCACCCGGCCGTTGCGCTACGTACCGATGGCGATAAAGTGCAGATCAATAAGGTCAACATCCTCGGTCGCCAGAATACGTTTTTCGTGACTAACAGCGGCGTACAAAACCGTCTGGAAAACGATCGTCAACCGCGTACTTTGGTAACCAACAGCTACATTGAAGGCGATGTGGATATTGTTTCCGGTCGCGGCGCCGTGGTGTTCGATAACACCGATTTCCGCGTTGTGAACTCCCGAACTCAGCAGGAAGCCTATGTGTTTGCACCAGCGACGCTGTCAAACATCTACTACGGCTTCCTCGCCACAAATAGCCGCTTCACGGCGAGTGGTGATGGCGTGGCGCAGTTGGGCCGCTCGCTGGATGTCGATTCAAACACTAACGGTCAGGTCGTTATCCGCGACAGCGTGATCAACGAAGGCTTTAACATGGCAAAACCATGGGCTGACAGCGTTATCTCGAAGCGTCCTTTTGCCGGTAATACCGGTGCAGAAGATGACAAAGGTGAAATCCAGCGCAACCTGAACGACACCAACTTCAACCGCATGTGGGAATACAACAACCGCGGTATCGGTAGCAAAGTGGTTGCCGAACCGAAGCAGTAATCACAGCCATCAAACCGCTGGCGGGAACACTCCCGCCAGCCCCCTTCACCGCTTTCAACGTCTTTTCTTCACACAGGTAATATTTTCACCAACGCAGGTTTAAATTGATCGCGTGAATCAATCTATTTATAGCCATAATAATTCGAGTTGTATGAAGGCAAGCCCAGGCGCTTACCTAAGTAAGTTACAGTAACGTTTAACTGGACAAATATTGTTTTGCCGCTAAACTCACTTTTTAACCTAAAATAGATAAAAAGCCAAGCCATATTAATTTTAATATATGAGCATTGTCAATATATATCACTCTCCGGAAAAGGAAGATTACCGTAACTTTTTCTAAAAATAAATCAAAAAACCCGTTACGATATTTTCAATATATAATATATATATTGTGAAATTTTATTCAAAAATAACTCATCAGACCAGTCACCTTTATTCCTAATTATCCCATCACAGCTTTTAGCTTCTGGTGATTTACGAAAAATGCCGCATATAATCTTTTGGCACAGTGAGTGCAGGGTTAATTTTTTACAGCAACTAATATCTAAGGATTTATGGATATGAAAAGCATGATTCATTCATGGAAAAGGAAATCAGCGCAGTATCGTGAGCTGAAAAAGCAGAAAGGCGTAACGCTGCTTGAAATTATCATTGTACTGGGCATTATCGGTATTATCGCCGCAGGTGTGATTATTCTGGCACAGCGTGCGTTTAAAGCGCAGGATATTTCTGGGATTATTGACAATACCAACTCCGTTCGTGTTGCAATGAGTGAAGCGTATAAAGACCAGGCAGAATATCCAGTCCCGACAAATAGTATCACTGGTTTGACGAAAGCAAATATCGCCACTGAAGATAGCGATACCCCAATTTCTACCCTGGTGAAAATGGGTAAAGTTGATGTACCAGAAGCCTTTAACGGAATTTCCAGCGATGCGTTTGAAATTGGTGCGGCAAAAATCGCTAGCACTGGTACAAATAAAGGTTTCTATCTTGTTATTAACGGTCTGGAAGTAGAAGACTGTCGTAACCTTGCATCGCAGATAGGTGCCCAGTGGGATTACGTTGCAAGCAGTACAGCAATCGCAGGCGCAGAAGCTGGTGCTGGTGTTATTGACATGAGTGGAGCCGTTAGTTCGACTGTTCTGAAAACCCTCTCAACGGATAACCTGAATCCGACAAACATTGCGAATGCAGACTTCTGTAACGCTACGCCTGAGGGTGCCAGTGCTTTAATCCTGGGTAGTCGCTAATACGCTTATATTTTATGTAGTACTTGTTCTGCCCCCTGAAGGGGGCAGTTTTGCTAAATGGATTTAATAGATGATAAGTAAGCGCAACGCTAATATTTACGAACGTCAGGCAGGCGTCACCCTTCTTGAAATGATTGTTGTGCTTGCCATTATCGGCATGTGCCTGATGACTTATGCCAATTATAAACTAAAAGAAGCCCAGCAAAGTCACCAACTGATTGTCGCTGATATGATCGCCCGTGATATTTCCGGCGTGATGAGATTTGTGGCACAAGACAAACTGGCTACCACAAATAGCGCACAACAAGCCAACCCACTGTACGGAAAAAATACTCACGTCAATATCGCGAATTATGATAACCGCGTTACTAACAGGACATTACAGGATTCACCCGACACGGATGATAATAATTTTTATTCCGGTTGGTCTGCTGCTGTGTCAACACAAACCGATGTATCGCCCACCCGGGGTTCTCGCTATCTGTTTCTGGGTAGCGAATGTAGAAATGGCAATATTGAGAAAGGGAAACTGCCCTTCAAGCTTACGGAGTCTATGCTGCCGTGTGAACTGCGCCCTGGCGCCGAATCGCTGGAGTTAGTGCTGGAACGCGTGGACTTCGTCAACAACAGTCGCACCAGCGGGTTGGGCATTGAACGTGTCGACTTCTATCTCGTCTACCAGACAGATGCCGAGAACGAAGGTCTCCATTTTGCCGGATTTATTAAGCCGCTGGAAAAAGCGCTGAAAAGTGTCGATCTCGGTTATCTGCAGGCGGTGGTGTTTGAAATCGAGGGTAACGGTAATTTTAACCTGGTAACAACGGCCTCAGGCCAACCGCTGCAGATGGGTGACGTTCCCAATCATATGAGCAGGCTTGATACGAATAAACGTTACGGCATTCGCTTAAGCTTAGACAAAAACAGTGAAGATATTACTGCCGATGGTTCTGTTCCGGCTGCCAAGCTGTGCTGGAACGATGCCAAAGGCGAGGCCGGACCGTGTATTACGGCGATTGATGAAGACCGCCTGCTGATTACCAGCAGCGATGCAACGGGCAAAGATAAAAACGAACCGGCGATGTGCTGGAGCAGAGAGCAAAACAAGAGCACGCTGTGCCTGGCGGCAATGAACAGCAACGGCGTCAATCCGGATGGCAGGCTTAATCCAGACGGCACGCCGTATAATCCGGACGATCGCATTCTGCATCTGCGTACCAGCGCGGATAAAACAGACGGTAGCGAAGTGGATCCTGCTTCGCCGAGCTCGCTCAAAGGCACCACCGGCACGCTGTACGCCAATATCGTGATGGAAAATACCTCGCGCAAGCATCCGGAAAAATGGTATGTGGCTTACAATGGAACTGATGCTGACAGGCTTAAAAACGGTATCCAGGATGATGATGATACCAGTAGCTTACCTAATCAATTTGCAGATGCTTTCCATGGTCAGTATGAGCTGGTGACGCCCACCACCACCTTTTATCAGTCATTCAAAAACGATTACCCGCAGGGTAAAGGTCCGACAGGAGCTGATCCTGTTTATACAGCCGCAAATGATAGTACAAATTACAACAAGCTCTTAAGTGAGCCGGGCGTGATTCGTTTACCGTTGCAAACGTGTCCTAAAGTAACCGGTATCGATAAAGACCGTAAAACCAAGCTGCGTAGCCTCTATCCCCGCCTGTCGGTCGCCATATCATCTGTCGCGGCAGATGAGGATGATGGGGCAAACAAAACCGGTGGCTATTTCGACTATACCCAGCAGGGGGCAACCCGGACGAATAGCTACAAGAGTCAGAACGATCCGAAACCTGTGGGCGCGGTAGCCGCTGTGGCGATCCAGGCCAACATCGTGGTGAACAAAGATATTGTCTCTGCCAACGTCCCGGATAAAGTGAACGTAAACGGAATCTTTGAAGACTGGATCGCGGAGAAATGGTTTAAAGGCACAGGTAATAATCTGGACGAGCCCTTCTGGTTAATCAGCGCCGCGTCGGCAACAATTACCCCAGGTGGCAAAAAAGATGTGAATAAAATAAACCCACAGTCTCTCTCGGTGGTAATTAACCAGTGGTGCAGCACAATCCCGCAGGGGGGAATGATTTCATCCGAAGGTTACGCCTGGACTGAGGCGGAGCCGAATAAGTATGTGCTCCATTCTCTTGTTGCGGAAGATAACGATCTTAAATTTTATAAAGAAAACGGTGATGAACTTAAGATTCCGGACCATGAAAGAAACACCTATTAATCATTGGAAGAGTAAGATGAAAAAAACATGGATAATTGGGGCTGCCGTGTCCGCATTATTAGGCAGCCAGGGAAGTTTTGCCGCCAGCGCGCCAGCCGGGCAAAAAATTGACGCAGGGATGTTAACCACCACGCCAGTGAAAGAAAGTACAACCACGCCGCGAAATCCCTTTTCCGGAGATGATACGGTGAAAAGCGTCGCGCCTGTCAGTGCGCCAGTGGTGGAAATAAAAATTGATTTACTGGAAGAGGAGTTATTAAGCCAGCAACTCTCAAAATGGGCGCAGCAAAATGGCTATAAGTTGCTCTGGAACAGCTCAACTGATTTTGTTATTTACAAGGCAATTCATTTGCAGGGTAAATCAACACAGGATGTGCTGGTTAAGCTTGGACAAGTATTTACGTCAGAAAACTACGGGCTGGTGATAAAAGACTACCAGGCGAATAACGTACTGATCATTGATGAGCAGTAATTAAGCAAGGGAATAATGCTATGAAAATTAAAGTTTCGCTTCTGGCGTTGACGCTGGCTCTTCAGGGTTGTACGTCTATTGATACCAAGTACGATAAAAGTATTGTCCCGCAGGAAACCGGCAACCCGACCACTGCGGATGAAATGAAAACGACCGGTTATATGAAATATAACGAGCCTTATCTGGGCAAAAAGGTTGAATATAACTCCCGTAAACAGGCGCTGCTGCGTAAGCAAGTGAGTATTCAGTCTTACGAGCCTACCGATCTGGCGACAATTCTTGAGGCGGTGACCGCGCAAACCGGTATTAGCTACCGTATTAATACTTCCGTTCCCGGTGGAAAATCGGATGCGGGGGAACCGGAGTTCCGTAGCGTTAAATTCAACGGAACGTTTGAGGAATTTACCCGCTATATTTCCGCGCTGTATGACGTGAATCCGCTGCTGGATAACAACGGCGTACTGGTCGTCTCTTATTTCCAGAACTATGTGCTGAAGCTCGATTTTTACGGCGAAGACAACAAGTTTGAGACCAGTCTCGATCTGTCCGGTAATGAAGCCACTTCCGGCGGCGGTCTGAAAGGCAAAGCCGAAACTAAATTTGAATCCAGCTTCTGGGACGACGTTGAGGATATGGCGGATAAATTCGTCTCCAGCGGCGTTTACAGTATTTTCAAAGACGCCTCGATTCTGACGATCACCGCGCGTCCTTCGGAATATCAGGCGCTGAATGAGTCACTGAAAAAATTTCAGGCGGATAACACCCGTCAGTTTGTCGTGACTTACAAAATATTCACCCTTGATAAGCGCAAAACGAAAGAGCTGGGCGGTGGGGTCAATATGACCTTCAACGATGGGACCTCCTCTTTTGGTATCGACAGCTCAGAAATGCTGATGAAGCTCTCCGGCGGCTTAACCGCAGGCTGGACCAATCAGCATATGAATATCAGCTCTCAGTTGGATGCCCTGTACGAACTCACCGGCAGTAAGGTGATCCAGAGCGGTTCGTTTATTACCCGTAATAACATCCCTATTCCGCTCAACATGACCACGTCGCAATATTATGTCTCCAGCCGTACCAGGGAACAAGATTCCAATACAGGAGACGTCAGTACGGAGGTGGAAACCACGGAACTGGTCACCGGCACCAGCTTTATTCTTACCCCGCGTATCTTAACCGACGGGCGAATTGAAGTGGCCAGCGGCTTTACCAAGCGCTACCTCAACTCAATCGATACCTTTGATGAAGTTCAGTTGCCGTCGGTAAGCACGACGGAAATGTTTAACATTTCCACAATTACGCCGGGTAGCCTGTTGCTGGTCAGCAAATACGAAGCGAAAGAGGATTCTGACGGTCAGGGATGGTCGGTGCTGGCAGGCTCAGTTACCAACAACGAACATGTCGAAACCGTGGTGATGGTAGTCGGTATTGATAATTACCGTGCCCCAACGCAGACCCGATGAGGGCATCATGCTTAAGCACTTATCAGAAAATCGGGTATTAATTGATCTGGTCTGGAGCTACGAGCCCACCTCTCACGAACCTTATTATCTTGACTGGCTGGCACATATACGGCGAACCCATCGCCAGTTAACGATCTTGTCGGATGAAGGGGAAATGGTTACGGGTTTCTGTACTAAACACTCCACCTTATATGAGCCTTTCGCTCTGTGGATGAAAGCCCTGTACGGTAACGGTATTTATTACTATGAGCAGGCGGAAAGCTACTATTTCCTGATTATCTCGCACGGTGCTCCCGTTTCGGGCAGCGATCGTCTGGTCTCCAGACGCTTCTGGATGAAGCTGAAAGAGCAACTGAAAGAATCGCCACAGTATGCGGATCTACCGTTAATTCAGTTAACGGAACAGCACTTTGAGGCGGTGATTGAAGGCTGTACTGAACATCAGCGGCGGCAGAAAAAACGGCGACAGATGATGATCGGCGCTCTGTTAGCAGGCGGCATCGTATTTTTACTGGTGTTTATGACACTGCTGAAATTATTTATAAAAGGATGAGAACGTGGCGGTCTCTGAAAATATCTATTTCTGGAAACGTCGTAATATTATAGGGGGCGGTTCTACCGGGCGAGGAGGTAATATTATCGTCTGGGTCGTTACGCTACTGATTTTATTAGCTGGCGGCGGCGGGGCGGGCTATTACTATTTTATCTGGAAACCGGAGCAGGAACGATTGGCCAGAGTCCAGGCTGAACAGGCTGCCCGCCAGCAAAAAATCAAAGCTATCGAAGATTTTTATCGCAACTCGCTCACGGGCGGCAGCATTTCTGATGCCAGCCTGCTGCTGGAGCAGCTCTTGCTAGCGAATAAAAAACTGTCGCAGGTGGGCTTTGCGCCAAAAAGTATTGAATGTACCAGTACGGGCTGTTCACTCAGCTATGCGCTAAATCCAGGACGGATATTTAGCGTGGCCGATATTAATCTCTGGGGCAAAACCTGGTCGCCCAGTTTTTCAAAAAACACGCTGGACTATACGGGCATTGAGTCCGGGATGAATAAACACCCATGGCTCATCGCGTGGCAGAGTAAAAACACGGTCAATCTGCCGGTCTGTACCGATGTATTAAGTTATATCAGCACCTGGAACTCATTAGGCGGACGAAATACCGAACTGGTATTAACGGGGATGCCCTCCTCTGCCGTCGGGCAAAATGAAAGCGCGCTGAAAAGTGCGGTAACGTCATTCGGCATGCTGTTCGCCGGTTGGACGATCACCTCACCGACCAAAATGGATTTCTCAGGCGTGTCGTTGGTGTTGAATAAACAACCCTTTGCCGACGCGTTTATTATCAAATCAATCGTATTCAATGAAAACTCAACGCTCGTTACCGGAGGACTGGCATGCAAAAAGGGAAATTAATCATTGCGGGAATAGTGTTGACGCTTTCACCTGCTCTTTACGCCGCAGATACGGCAGAAATCATCCCCGCGCAGCAGGTTGTGCAAGCGGAAGGCACGCCGCCGTTAAGCGACGTATCGCCGATGCAGGATCACGTTGTTGAGATGATAGAAAAAGATTTCAACTTCGAGAGCCAGTACCGCGAGCTGGCGAATCAGCTTGCGCTGGAAAAAGTCCGCAGCGAGCTGCGTAAGCTGCGCGGTGAGAAAAAGGCGGATAGCGCAGCGGTTATGCCGATGAGCACCGCCAGCACAATGGATGATATTAGCGCTTCCCCAGGAGCAACGTCAGAATCTGCGCCAGGGCTGCGGCCGCTGCTGATTTCCGAAATCGCGGGTCAAAAACGCGTGGCGATTGCCGGCGCCGACGGCGGCGTGAAGATGGTGCCGCTGAATCAGCGTTTTAGCTACGGCGGTTATGACTATATTGCGCGTCATAACAAAGCAAATGACGTGACGGTCGAGGTTGTGGGTAAGTGATCGATTATATCCAGTTTAACGAGGAGAACATTCATTCTCAGGAGTGGCAATTCCAGGAGTATGACGGCGATATTCTGGTTGCTGAGCATGCGGATGAAGCCTGGTTACTGGTATCCACGCCTTTGATTGATAATCTGGCGCCAATGCAGGCGGTGTGCCACCGCCTGCAGGTTTCCCATAATATTCAGGTTAAGGGAATAGCGCAGGTTACTGAGAAAAATTATTACCTGATCGTTGAACAACTGCTGTCGGCGGGAAGTAAGCTGCTTGAGCAGGAAAGCAGTAATACACAGCTTGCGCTGGAAGAGATGCTGAAAAAGGCCGTGGCGTTAAAGGCCAGCGACCTGCATATCACCCGTAATGATATGGTGGCGAATATTGAGCTGCGCATTAACGGCGTGCTTTGTCCGTTTATACAGATGAAGGCGTCACGCTGCGATGAGCTGGTGTTCGTGCTCTACAACGTTGAGGCAAGCACCCGCGACACCACCTGGAACCGCAATATTGCGCAAAACGCCAATATCCTCTATTCGCTGGCGGGGAAAAGCTACCGCTTCCGCTATGCGCACTATCCGATATTTGGCGAGACCAGCGATTGCTATCACGCGGTATTGCGTATTATTCCATCGGGTCTGGACAGAGCCAGCGTCGCGAGCCTGGATAAGCTTGGCGTTTCCGATGAGGAAATTAGCGACCTCAAAAAGATCCTGAGTAACCCCTACGGCGCATATATTATTGCCGGAACAACCGGTTCGGGAAAATCCACTACCCTGAAAAATCTGATGGAGTGGATGCAGATCAACCGCTATGACAATCGCGGCTGTTTTCTGACCGTAGAAGATCCGGTCGAATATCAGATCTATGGCGCGACGCAAAGTTCGGTATTAAGCGGCGAGTCAGGAGGATTCCATTCGGCGATCAAATCCTCGCTGCGTCGCGACCCGGACGTACTGATGGTGGGGGAAATTCGCGACAATATCTCTTCTAACGCGCTGGCCGGGGCGGTGGAAAGTGGTCACTACTGCTTTACCACCGTGCACGCAGGCAACATCGTTTCGTTATTGCAACGCTTATCCGCGCTCGGTATTACCAGCGATAAGCTTTCAACGCCGGGCTTTATTGCGGGCTTACAGTGCCAGAAGCTAATACCTGTACTGTGCCCGCAGTGTAAAACGTCGTTACGGACCGCCGCCATTAAGGGACGCGAGTTCCAGCTTTATGAAAAAAACGCTGAAGGCTGTCCGGCCTGCAAACACACGGGTATTGGCGGACGCCAGTTGGTGATGGAGTATTTGCTGCCAGTGTATGACGAGCTGGAGGCCATTGCTGAACAGAAGTGGCTTAAAGTTTATACCGTCTGGCGCGCGAAGCGATTAAAACAGACCGGCCTGAGCGAAGGATTCGAAATTAAAGAAAAAACGATGGCGGCGGTACTTCAGGGACGCGTGTGCGCGACCTGGTTTCAAATGGAATTTGGGCAAGTCGTTCAGGAAGAGCTGGAGGTAATAGTTGAAAAAATTCGGTAAGAAACAGCGTATTTATCTTTATCAGTTTTGCGCAGACATGATTAACGCTGAACTTCCGCTATATGACGCGTTGCAAAAATTACGCGCGGAAGGGGAAAAACTGCTCGGCAAAGGATTTGCTAAACGTCTGGAAGAGCTAACTGCGAAAATGGCGAAAACCACCTCCATTGCGATGGTTTTCGAGGGGCTGGTCCCTGAATCTGAACTGAGCGTGATTAACGCGGCGGAGCGCAGCGGCAGCCTGGCCGACGGCTTTATCACCCTGGTAAACGTGATTAATTATAACGACGAGCTGCGCAAGAAAATCGTCGGCGCCATCACCTTCCCGCTCATTATGCTGGTCCTGTCGCTGGTGGTAATAGGCGGTTATGCCTATAAGGTGTTCCCGGCTTTTGAAGGCGTTGTACCGGTTGAAAAATGGCCTGGCGTCACCAGCGCGCTCTATATTTTTGGGATGGCGCTGTGTAAAGGGCTGTGGATATATATCCTCATTGGTTTTATTGCGCTGGTTACCGTGATCAAAATAGCAATGGGCAAAATGACCGGGAATATTCGTAATCAGTTTTTTGATCGAATTATGCCGTTCTCAACGTATAAGCAGTTGACTGCCTCTATTTTTCTCAACAACCTGGCGCTGATGTTAAAAAACGGCATTCCGCTCAATGATGCACTCAGCATTATTAACCTGAACTCCAGCCGCTGGCTGCGCTGGCACCTGGCCGGGATGCAGAAGAAAATGGCGGCGGGCGTCAGCTATGGGGAGGCGCTCAACTCGGGTTTACTGAACACGGAAACGCTGCTTAATATCAGCCTTTACGCCGCGCTACCTTCGTTTAATGAGGTGCTGCTGGCGGTATCGAATAAATCACGTGAACACATTCGGGAATATATCACTAAACTTTCCGGGTTATTAAAAGCGCTCTCCACGCTGATATTAGGCGGTTGCGTAATATGGGTTTTTGCCGCGTTGTTTTCGCTCAGCGACAAGCTGGCGGCGATGGGCGCCAGCGGTTCTTTTTAGGAAAATTAAATCATGGATCTATTAATGCCATGGATGGTGGCTATTTTTATCCCACTTGGATTGCTGTTTGGCAGCTTAGCCAACGTGATTATTTATCGTCTGCCGCTGATGCTTGGCGTAATAGATGAGGATGATTCAGAAGGGGCGGCGGTTAATTTGTGGTGGCCGCCGTCGCACTGCCCTGCCTGTAAATCGGATATTAAGCCCTGGGATAATATTCCGGTTCTCAGTTGGCTGTTACTGAAGGGCAAATGCCGCCAGTGCGGCATTGCGATCCCGGTTATTTATCCGATTTCTGAACTGGCGATGGGGTTGGTATGGGGGGCGCTGGCCTGGTTTTACCTGCCGCAATGGTCTCCTCAGCTCGCGCTGGCATATGCGCTGTTGTTTATGGTGCTCTACAGCGCGGCGGTTATCGATTTTAAACATCTGATTCTGCCGGACGCGCTGGTCTTCACCGTGCTCTGGGGCGGGCTGCTGCTTGCCGCATCGGGCTACTCCATGGTGCGGGTGAAGGACGCAGTTTACGGCGTCGCCGCCGCCTGGCTGCTGCTGTGGGGCGTGATGAAGCTGTGGGAGACGTTGTGCAAACGCGACGGTCTGGGCTACGGCGACGTCAAGCTCTACGCCGCCTGCGGGGCATGGCTTGGCTGGCAGCGCCTGCCGGAATTACTCTGCTTTTCGGCGCTGGCCGGGCTGCTGTTTTACGTCTGCGTGCGGTTCTTTTATACGCAAGAGGATGACAAACATCGCTTTTATATTCCGTTCGGTCCGGCTATCGCGCTGGTCGCGTTTTTACTGCTGCTCTGACGGGGGTCGATCGTGTCGTGTCTGATATGGAGCGTATGGCTAACAATAGCGCCGCTGGCGACGACCAGCTGCGAGCAGGCCTGGCAGCAGGCTTTCGTTCCGTCATTACAGGTGGCGCAAGTGTGGTCAGAAGAGAACCTGCAGATATCGTCCAGCGCTGCGGCGGTGGTTGATGATAACGCGCCGGTACGCTTTATCTGGCCCGTGGCGAAGCGCCAGATCAGCTCAGGATTTGGACAACGCCTGCACCCTGTGCTGGGGCGCATGATGCAGCATAAAGGGATGGATATTCCTGTGCCATTCGGCAGCAGCGTGCATGCAATTGCCGACGGCGAAGTGGTGGAGAGCGGCTACGGTCGCGGCACCGGATACTTTATCACTCTCCGTCATGCGGACGGCTGGCTGAGCCGCTATTTTCATCTCGCCTCTGCGCGGGTGCGTAAGGGCGAAAAGCTGACGGCGGGCGAAGAGATCGCCGCATCCGGCAGCAGCGGTTTTAGCACAGGTCCGCACCTGCATCTGGAAATAGCCTGGCGAGGCGTGGCGCTCGACCCACAGCCCTTGCTGAACAACACCCCGCTGCTGGCGCGCGCCGGGCGTACGTCCACGGAAGAAAAATCCGACGCTCAGCCTCGGGTCGTGCTGGTTTCTCAGGGACCGGGCGGAACACGGATTACCGTCCGGTTTAACAACAAAACGCGCACCGTGGCACCAGGTAGTATGGTGTTTGGCGACTATCAGGTCGTGCTGTTGCGCAGTGGTAAATATCAGATTATTTCCGCTGTATAACAAGGAGCTACACAATGGAAAAAAAGAAAAGGATCGCTTTATCGGCGGGGTTGCTGGCGGCAGCGCTGCTTTTTAACCCTGGTGTGTTGGCAAGTGACGACACTCAGGAGCCAGAGAACAGCAAAGGGCATTTTGGCTTTCTGCCTCCGCAGCCACCGCTGAAACTGCCGGGATCACATTATTTTCTCGTTAAGGTTTCGAGTGATTTTAGCCGCCTGGGACAGACAGCGGGTATTAACTATCAGATCACAGGCGTGAATGTTTACTGGAAAACGAAGGGAATCGATCAGGAGCGGGGGCGTCCGAATGCTTCTTTTATTGGACCAAATCTGCCAAATTGTTCATTTGGAGTCGAAGCCCCATGTGACGTTACTTTGGCTAATGCTGAAGTTGGAAGTGAGGACCGCAGCACTGGTGGAAAACTGGATGAAATGGGATCAACAGAGCATCTGGAAGGGTTAGTATGGGTTTATTCTAACCATTTAGTCAACGATAGCACGATAGGCAAACCCGACCACCTCGACGATAATAGGTGTCCCGATCTAGTGACAAATCCAGATTTAGATCATACTTTTAATGGCAGGAGTACGCGATTTTTTCGGGGTTTTTATTATGGATTCGAAGACTGTGGAAATGGCGTAGAAAACAGCCCAGGAACCACGCGCACACCTCGACCTGATGGCACCTATGATGTTACAGTTAATCCAGATAACGATGTCCACCTTTCTGCTATGTTCAATTCGCAAGATTCAAATATCTGTAATGATGCAGGTCCATTATATTGTGGTGGCTCTGGCAATACCCCCAGCGGCTATATCTATATCCCCAGTAATAATCTGAAGTATATGGTTATTGAGGTAATGGGGTTTGAAGCTCATAGTTACGATATTCATGCTTTTCCCATTATAGCGTTTAAATACACCAACGAAGATCCTGACGATCCTGAAAATTATAAGATGGAATTTGTCTCGACGCAGGACAAGGTGGGGCAAGGGGAACCTGTCAGTTATATGGTACCATTTTATAATAAAGGTTTTAGCTCTTACAAAAACCTAAATCCATTTGAGTCCGACCTCCACTGGAATGAGGAGGAAAACAACATCGACGGGAAAAAAGACACGTTTGTCGGTTACGGCGACTATGGTCCCCTTTTGGATTTCAAAAATATTGACTATCTGGAGGTGAGCATTAAATCTCTCGATCATATGGTGTTAAATGGTCCCTCCGATATGCCAAAGGGTAACGTGCACAATACGCAAGGTGGTGTGGGGGTTAGACTTCACAAATATGACTGGAAATGTTCAGAAGGCCCTGAAGTAGTCCCTGACGGAACAGAGCTTAATGGGGCAACAGAAGAGGAATACCTTAAGGCTAATTGTGCCTACAAGACGCGGTATTAATAGCTGACCGGCGGCGTCTGCGCCGTATAAATAAATTAGTTTCCCCGCGAGGTTCACACGGATGTGAACCTCGCTTTTTATCTTTGAACAGGCTTTTCCTGTTCTGACTGGTGGCGTTAGTACGCGTTCACCACGACCCACATCGGGCCCTGCCCTACCGCATAACGCCCCTTCTCTGCCAGCAGCCCCTGCTCGCCAGCAATCTCATACACCGCGATATGGTGCGATTTTTGCCCGGCGGCAATCAGGTATTTACCGCTGTGATCGATATTAAAACCGCGCGGCTGAACTTCAGTAGGCTGGAAACCCTCTTTGGTCAGCACGCTGCCATCTTCAGACACGCTAAAGATCGTAATCAGGCTGGCGGTGCGGTCACAGGCGTACAGATGACGACCATCCGGTGTAATATGAATATCCGCTGCCCAACGGGTATCAGTGAAATCAGCAGGCATCATATCCAGCGTCTGCACACATTCAATCTTGCCGTACGGATCTTTCAGCGCCCAGACGTCAACGGAGCTGTTCAGCTCATTCACACAGTAGGCAAATTGCTTATTCGGATGGAACGTCATATGACGCGGGCCAGCACCTTCAACGGTGGTCACTTCTGCCGGTTCCTGCGCCACCAGATGTCCATCATCGCTTACCTCAAAGAGACAGATACGATCCTGTTTCAACGCCGGAACCCACAGGATACGGTTATCCGGTGAGATGTTGGCCGAGTGGCAGCCGTCCAGACCTTCAACCACGTCAACCTGTTCCACCGGCAGGCCATCTTCCAGACGCGTGACGCTCACGCTCCCGGCGTTATAAGAGCCGACAAACACGAAACGTCCCTGATGATCGGTAGAAATATGCGTCGGGCTACCCGGCAGCGCAGACTCCGCCGCGAAGGTCAGCGCACCGTCATCAGGCGCAATGCGGTAAGCCAACACGCGAAACTCCGGGCGCACGCCAACATAGAGGTAGCGCTTATCCGGGCTGACGACCATCGGCTGTACCTGACCCGGCACATCAACCACCTGCGTCAGCGTCAAAGAACCATCATGATTCAGGCTCCAGACGTGGATTTGCTGACTTTCAGGGCTGGCGGTATAAACGGTTTGCTTCATGAATACTCCTTTGCTTTTTGGCAGGTGGCTGCAATTGCCTGACACACGCCTAAGGTAGACGCTTTTAACGGTGAATGCTTAATTAAGGCGCAGAATTTTGTCCGGCTCCCGTCTCGGTGTACCATTCCAGCAGACAAAATTCTCAACCTTAATCTGGAAATAACTATGACCGCACGCGTGATTGCCCTGGATTTAGACGGTACCCTGTTGACCCCGAAAAAAACCTTGCTGCCATCCTCTCTTGAAGCGCTCGCGCGCGCCAGAGAAGCAGGATACCAACTTATCATTGTCACAGGTCGCCATCACGTTGCTATTCATCCTTTTTATCAGGCACTGGCGCTGGATACACCTGCAATTTGCTGCAACGGCACCTACTTGTATGATTATCAGGCAAAAAAGGTACTGGAATCCGATCCACTTCCGGTAAACCAGGCATTACAGCTGATCGAAATGCTGGATGAACATCAGATCCACGGGCTGATGTATGTGGATGAGGCCATGCTGTATGAGCGCCCAACCGGGCATGTGGTGCGTACCGCTAACTGGGCGCAAACCCTGCCGCCGGAACAGCGCCCGACCTTCACCCAGGTGCCTTCGCTGGCGCAGGCTGCACATGACGTTAACGCCGTCTGGAAATTTGCCCTCACCGACGAAGATATTCCGAAACTGCAGCAGTTTGGTAAGCATGTTGAACAGCAGTTGGGGCTGGAGTGTGAATGGTCCTGGCACGATCAGGTCGACATTGCCCGTAAAGGCAACAGCAAAGGGCGACGCCTTACCCAGTGGATTGAAGCACAGGGCGGGTCAATGGAAAACGTCATTGCCTTTGGTGACAACTTTAACGATATCAGCATGCTGGAAGCTGCAGGTACCGGCGTGGCGATGGGTAATGCGGACGACGCGGTCAAAGCCCGCGCCAACATCGTAATTGGTGACAACACCACCGACAGCATCGCGAAATTTATTTACTCCCACCTGCTGTAATCACGCGGTAATCGACACGCTCTTAATTTGCGCGTACAGCCACAGGCCAGGTTTGATACCCAGTTCATCCCTGGCCCACGGGCTGATCCTCGCCCACAGCGTTTTACCGCCCACTTCAAGCTGAACCTCCACCTGACCATTATCGTCATAGCACTGCGCGACTTTCGCCCGCAGCACGTTACGAATACTGGTCTGCTGCGGCGGTTGAAGCACCAGCGAAACATCAGATGCCTGAATACGAATACGCAGCGCAGTTTGCAGCGGTTGATCCAGCTTATTGACCCATAGATGCTGATCGCCAAGCGCCAGTGCAGTCATTGCGTAATGTGGATGATGTTCCAGCACGCTGACTTTCAGAATGCTGCTTTGCTGTTCCTTTGGTAGCCACGGGTGCATCACGCTGCTGCCCCAGACATCTTCCAGCGAACCGAACGCTTTGACCTGCCCGTTTTCCAGCACCATCACTTTGTCTGCCAGGTGCAAGATTTCATCGAGCGAGTGGCTGACGTACAGCATCGGAATATTAATTTCACGCGCCAGGCGTTGCAGGTAAGGCAACAGTTCGCGCTTACGCGGGATATCCAGTGAGGCTAACGGCTCATCAAGCAACAACAGTTCCGGCGCGGTAAGCAGCGCCCGACCGATGGCTACGCGCTGTTTTTCACCGCCAGAAAGCCCGCCGGGCAGACGGTCAAGCAGCGATTCAATGCCCAACAGGGCCACCAGCTTATCAAACTGTCCGGCCATACTTTTCGCCATACCGTAACGCAGGTTGCCGCGCACTTTATAATGCGGAAACAGGCGCGCATCCTGGAAAACATAGCCCACCCGGCGTTTTTCGGGCGTTAAACAGATACCGTTCTCGACGTCGTTCAAAACCCGTCCGTTAAGCACGATGCGCCCGGACTGCGGCTGCGTCAGGCCGCTGATGGCGTTAATCAGCGAGGTTTTACCCGCACCGGAAACGCCAAAAATAGCGGTGATCCCACTGGCTGGCAGCGTTTCGTTGAGCGTCAGGCAATGCGTCCCCAGCGTTTGGGAGAAATTAAGTTCCAGCATGATTACCGCCCCGTCCGTTCACGGCTAATACGCGCCAGCCATTCAGAAATCAGCAGTGAAATCAGCGCTAACACAATAGAAATGATACATAACCTTGCCGCCGCGCTTTCGCCGCCAGGGGTCTGGATCAGGGTATACATCGCCGATGGGATAGTGCGGGTTTCGCCAGGAATATTGGAGACAAAGGTAATCGTTGCGCCAAATTCCCCGAGGGAACGCGCGAACGCCAGCACCGTACCGACAATAATGCCGGGCAGCATCAGCGGTAAAGTAATCGTCACAAATACGCGCCAGCGTCCAGCGCCCAGCGTGCGGGCCGCCTGCTCCAGCTTGACATCGACACCTTCCAGCGCCAGACGAATAGCCCGTACCATAAGCGGGAAAGACATCACCGCCGCAGCCAGTACCGCACCGCGCCAGCTAAAGGCAAAGGTGATGCCAAACCAGTCATACAGCCATTCGCCAATGAATCCGCGGCATCCCATGGCGACCAACAGCAGATAGCCCACCACAACCGGCGGCAGTACCAGCGGCAAATGCAGCACGCTGTCGAGCAGCGCTTTGCCCGGGAACTTGCATCGCACAAGCAGCCAGGCAAAGAAGATCCCAAACGGCAGACTAAACAACACAGCCAGGGAAGAAACTTTCAGGCTCAGTATGACGGCCTGCCATTCAGGATCGGTCAGTATCATTACTTGGTCGTAAATCCATAACGTTTAAAGATTTCAGCAGCCTGCGGTCCTTTCAGGTAATCATAGAACGCGCTGACCGTTGCGTTTTTGTGCCCATCAACAATTGCGATAGGGTATTCCACTTTTTTGTGTGAATCTTCCGGGAAAGTCGCAACAACTTTTACGCCCTTGCTGGCGACAGCATCGGAACCATAGACGATCCCCAGCGGCGCTTCGTTACGCTCTACCAGCGCCAGCGCACCGCGCACATCTTCGGCAGGTGCCAGTTTCGGGGCCAGGGTATCCCATGCCCCCAGTTTTTGCAGCGCTTCTTTAGCATAAATGCCCGCCGGAACATGTTCCGGATCGCCAACGGCCAGACGCCCACCATTTAACAAACGGGTCCAGTTGGTTTTGCTGTCGATGGTGAAGTCTTTCTGCGCACTGTCTTTCGGTGCGACAACCACCAGGCTGTTACCCAACAGCGTTTCACGCGTTGCGGTATCAATCGACTTTTTGTCTACTGCGTAATCCATCCATTTCTGATCGGCAGAGATAAACAGATCGGCCGGAGCGCCTGCTTCAATCTGTCGCGCCAGCGTGGAAGAAGACGCAAAAGAAGAGACAACGTCAACGTTCTTCTCTTTTTTGTATTGCGTCGCAATATCCTGCATCGCGTTAGTCAGTGAAGCCGCTGCGAAAACAGTAATTTTTCCTTCATCCGCCAGCGCATGCCCGGCAACAGTAAGAGAAAGTGTTGCCCCGGCAAACAAGCGTAACCATGTACGTGCCATCTGTAACTCCTTTGAGTTTCGTTATGTAGTCGCAAATATAACGAGTAAACCAGGATTTTCCCAGTGGTTATTGATACCAATTTGAGGTTACACGAAGAAAATATCGGCATGGAAAGCAGGATCTTGAGAAACGGTAGACAGAGAAAACGGGTTGGAAGGCGTAAAAAATATAAACGCCCGACTGAGCGGGCGTTTGGGGAATCAATGATTCTGTCTGGACTGGTCTTTTTGACCGATACCGGAGAAAATGTTGAACACTTCACCCAGTCCGTAAATCAGACCCAGAATGATGGCCATTACCACAGGTACCATGATTACGGCGAATACCAGACTTTTCAATAACTCTAACATGGTCAACTCCAGATGTAGTCCTTAGCTGTATTCTAACCACATAACGCAGAAAAGCACTCCCCTTTTGTGCGGTCGACTTTGCTCAGGCACGGTTTTCCGTCACAATACCCTCTTTTGCCAGGAGCTTGTGATGCAGGCCGAAATCCTTCTTACGCTGAAACTTCAGCAAAAACTGTTTGCCGATCCCCGTCGCATTTCTCTGCTTAAGCATATTGCGCTTTCCGGCTCCATCAGTCAGGGCGCGAAGGATGCAGGTATTAGCTACAAAAGCGCCTGGGATGCGATTAACGAAATGAACCAACTCAGCGAGCAAACGCTGGTTGAGCGCGCCACAGGCGGCAAAGGCGGCGGCGGCGCGGTATTAACGCGCTACGGCCAACGCTTAATTCAGTTGTATGATTTGCTGGCGCAGATCCAACAAAAAGCCTTTGATGTTTTGAGCGATGACGATGCGCTACCGCTCAATAGCCTGCTGGCGGCTATCTCTCGATTTTCACTGCAAACCAGCGCCCGTAACCAATGGTTTGGCACAATCACCGCCCGCGACCACGATCAGGTCCAGCAGCATGTCGACGTCCTGCTGGCCGATGGCGAAACGCGCCTGAAAGTGGCGATCACTGCGCAAAGCGGCGAGCGTCTGGGTCTTGAGGAAGGCAAAGAAGTACTGATTCTGCTGAAAGCGCCGTGGGTAGGAATCACTCAGGACGACGCCATCGCTCAGGCCGCCGATAACCAGTTGCAAGGCACGATTAGCCATATTGAACGCGGTGCGGAACAGTGTGAAGTGCTGATGACGTTGCCAGACGGCCAGACGCTGTGCGCCACCGTTCCGGCCCAAGACGCCGCAACGCTGCAAGAAGGCGCTAACGTCACCGCCTGGTTTAATGCTGACAGAGTGATTATCGCCACGCTGTGCTGAGTAGATTGACATCAGCCTGAAGAACACGTATCCCTGTTATTAATCGCTGCAAATAATGGGATACAAAATGTCATCGTTGCAAATTTCGCAAGGCACGTTTCGTCTTAGCGACACAAAAACGCTCCAGTTAGATGCGTTGACGTTAAACGCGGGTGATAGCTGGGCGTTTGTTGGCGCTAACGGGAGCGGGAAATCCGCGCTGGCCCGCGCACTGGCGGGAGAGCTGCCGCTTCTGAAAGGCGAGCGTCACTGTCAGTTCACGCGTATAACCCGACTCTCCTTTGAGCAGCTACAAAAGCTAGTCAGCGACGAGTGGCAGCGAAACAACACCGATCTTCTTAGTCCCGGTGAAGACGACACCGGGCGCACCACCGCCGAAATCATCCAGGATGAGATCAACGATCCCGCCCGCTGCGCTGCGTTGGCGCAGCAGTTTGGCATTTCTTCCCTGCTCAACAGGCGTTTCAAATACCTTTCCACCGGTGAAACACGTAAAACCCTGCTCTGTCAGGCGTTAATGTCCGCGCCGGATTTACTGATCCTTGATGAGCCCTTTGACGGGCTGGACGTGGCGTCACGCCGTCAGTTAGCAGAACTGCTCGCTGAGTTGCATCAGGCCGGCTTTACGCTGGTGCTGGTACTTAACCGCTTTGATGAAATTCCCGAGTTCGTGCAGTTTGCTGGCGTACTTGCCGATTGCACACTGACAGAAACCGGCGCAAAAAACGACCTTCTGCAACAGGCATTAATCGCTCAGCTTGCCCATAGCGAGCGGCTGGAAGGAATTCAGTTACCTGAACCGGACGAGCCTTCGGTGCGCCGTACGTTGTCAGATAATGAGCCGCGAATTGTGCTTAACGATGGCACGGTCTCGTATAACGATCGCCCTATCCTTCACCATTTGAGCTGGCAGGTAAATCCGGGGGAACACTGGCAAATCGTCGGCCCCAACGGAGCGGGAAAATCAACTCTGCTCAGTTTAATCACCGGCGATCACCCCCAGGGCTACAGCAACGACCTGACCCTGTTTGGCCGTCGCCGTGGCAGCGGTGAAACTATCTGGGATATCAAAAAACACATCGGCTACGTCAGCAGCAGTCTGCATCTGGATTATCGGGTGAGTACCACAGTTCGCAACGTTATTCTCTCTGGTTATTTTGATTCAATCGGCATCTATCAGGCCGTTTCCGACAGGCAGCACAAGCTGGTGCAACAGTGGCTGGATATCCTTGGCTTCGATAAACGTACCGCGGATGCGCCATTTCATAGTCTTTCCTGGGGACAGCAGCGGCTGGCACTGATTGTTCGCGCGCTGGTTAAACACCCGACGTTGTTGATCCTTGACGAGCCTTTGCAAGGGTTAGATCCGCTCAATCGCCAACTGATTCGCCGTTTTGTGGATGTGCTAATCGGTGAAGGTGAAACTCAACTGCTGTTCGTCTCTCACCACGCCGAAGATGCCCCAGCCTGCATTACCCATCGACTGGAGTTTGTGCCCGAGAACGACATCTACGCCTATCGACTAACATCTCTGCGTTAGTTTTCATTGCAGGGCGTTTATCACGCCCTTTTTTTCTGCTTTTTTTCAGACAAACGCTGAAATAACAACCCAACATAATGATTTATAATAGAAAAATCATTACAAATGCGTGAAACCCACGGAGTGTAAACGATTCCACTAATTTATTCCATGTCACACTTTTCTCATCTTTGTTATGCTATGGTTATTGCATACCATAGGCTTAACGGAGCGAATTATGAGAGTATTGGTTACAGGTGGTAGCGGTTACATTGGAAGCCACACTTGCGTGCAGTTGTTGAAAAACGGTCACGAGGTGGTGATCCTGGACAATCTCTGCAACAGCAAACGCAGCGTTTTGCCCGTCATTGAGCGTTTAGGTGGCAAGCAGCCGACCTTCGTGGAAGGGGATATCCGTAACGAAGCGCTGATAACCGAAATTCTGCACGATCATGCCATTGACACGGTCATTCATTTTGCGGGTTTAAAAGCCGTTGGAGAATCCGTTGCCAAGCCGTTGGAGTACTATGACAACAACGTCAATGGCACCCTGCGTCTGGTGAATGCAATGCGCGCCGCCAACGTGAAAAACTTCATTTTTAGTTCCTCCGCGACCGTCTATGGCGATCAGCCGCAAATTCCTTACGTTGAAAGCTTCCCCACCGGCACGCCGCAAAGTCCGTACGGCAAAAGCAAGCTGATGGTAGAACAAATCCTGACCGACCTGCAAAAAGCACACCCCGACTGGAGTATCGCCTTACTGCGCTACTTTAACCCGGTTGGTGCTCATCCGTCGGGCGATATGGGGGAAGATCCGCAAGGTATTCCCAACAACCTGATGCCTTACATCGCACAAGTTGCCGTGGGCCGCCGCGAGTCCCTTGCCATATTTGGCAACGACTACCCAACTGAAGATGGCACCGGCGTTCGCGACTACATCCACGTGATGGATCTCGCCGACGGCCACGTCGTCGCAATGGAAAAACTGGCGGGCAAACAGGGTGTGCATATTTACAACCTCGGAGCAGGCATCGGCAGCAGCGTACTGGACGTGGTCAACGCCTTCAGCAAAGCCTGCGGTAAACCCATTAATTACCATTTCGCCCCGCGCCGTGATGGCGATCTTCCAGCTTACTGGGCAGATGCCAGCAAAGCCGATCGCGAGCTTAACTGGCGCGTGACCCGCACACTGGATGAAATGGCACAAGACACCTGGCACTGGCAGTCACGCCACCCGCAAGGATATTCGGATTAAGGACCAATCATGACGCAATTCAATCCTGTCGATCATCCACATCGCCGTTTTAACCCGCTCACCGGGCAGTGGATCCTCGTATCACCGCATCGCGCCAAACGCCCGTGGCAAGGGGCGCAGGAAACCCCGTCTAAGCAGGTACTGCCTGCACATGACCCGGACTGTTTCCTGTGTGCTGGCAATACGCGCGTTACCGGTGATGTAAATCCGGATTACACCGGGACCTATGTTTTTACCAATGATTTTGCGGCGCTGATGTCCGATACCCCGGACGCGCCGGACAGTCACGATCCGTTGATGCGTTGCCAGAGCGCGCGCGGTACCAGCCGCGTAATTTGCTTCTCGCCCGATCACAGCAAAACGCTGCCAGAACTCAGCATCCCTGCGCTGACAGAAATCGTAAAAACGTGGCAGGAGCAGACCGAAGACTTAGGGAAAACCTATCCCTGGGTGCAGGTATTTGAGAATAAAGGCGCGGCGATGGGGTGCTCGAACCCGCACCCGCACGGTCAAATTTGGGCCAACAGCTTTTTGCCCAACGAAGCTGAACGTGAAAATCGCCTACAGAAAGCATACTTCGCCGAACAGGGCGCGCCGATGCTCGTTGATTACGTCCAGCGTGAACTGGCAGACGGCAGCCGTACGGTCGTTGAAACTGAGCACTGGCTGGCGGTTGTCCCTTACTGGGCCGCGTGGCCGTTCGAAACGCTGCTGCTGCCGAAAGCGCATGTGCTGCGTATTACCGATTTGACCAACGAGCAGCGTGCTGACCTGGCGCTGGCGTTGAAAAAACTGACCAGTCGTTACGACAACCTGTTCCAGTGCTCATTCCCCTACTCCATGGGCTGGCACGGTGCGCCGTTTAACGGTGAAGAAAACGAACACTGGCAGTTGCACGCGCACTTTTACCCACCGCTGCTGCGTTCCGCGACCGTGCGTAAATTTATGGTCGGTTATGAAATGCTGGCAGAAACCCAGCGAGATCTGACCGCAGAACAAGCGGCTGAGCGACTGCGTGCGGTCAGCGACATCCATTTTCGCGAATCCGGAGTGTAAATAATGAGTCTGAAAGAAAAAACACAATCTCTGTTTACAGAAACGTTTGGCTACCCTGCCACCCATACTATTCAGGCACCGGGTCGTGTAAACCTGATCGGCGAACATACCGATTATAACGACGGCTTCGTTTTGCCCTGCGCCATCGACTATCAAACCGTCATCAGCTGCGAGGCACGCGACGATCGAAAAGTACGCGTCATCGCCGCTGATTACGACAATCAGGTTGATGAGTTCTCTCTCGATGCGCCGATTATCGCCCACGATAGCCAGCAGTGGTCAAACTACGTGCGTGGCGTGGTAAAACATCTGCAAAAGCGCAATAACGCCTTTGGCGGCGCGGATCTGGTGATCAGCGGTAACGTTCCGCAGGGTGCGGGCTTAAGCTCTTCTGCCTCACTGGAAGTCGCTGTTGGTACGGTATTCCAGCAGCTCTATCATCTGCCGCTCGACGGCGCGCAGATTGCCCTGAATGGCCAGGAAGCTGAAAACCAGTTTGTCGGTTGTAACTGCGGCATCATGGATCAGCTGATCTCCGCACTTGGCAAGAAAGATCATGCGCTGCTGATCGACTGCCGTACGCTGGGCACCAAAGCCGTTTCTATGCCTGAGGGCGTAGCGGTGGTGATCATCAACAGCAACTTTAAACGCACGCTGGTCGGCAGCGAATACAACACCCGTCGCGAACAGTGTGAAACCGGCGCGCGTTTCTTCCAGCAGCCAGCGCTGCGTGATGTCAGCCTCGAAGCGTTTAACGCTGTCGCCCACGAGCTGGATCCGATTGTTGCCAAACGCGTGCGCCACGTCATCACGGAAAATGCGCGTACCGTTGAAGCCGCACAGGCACTGGAAAAAGGCGACCTGCTGCGCATGGGCCAGCTGATGGCGGAATCTCACGCCTCAATGCGCGATGACTTTGAAATCACGGTGCCGCAAATTGATACGCTGGTAGAGATTGTCAAAGCGACCATCGGTGATAAAGGCGGTGTGCGGATGACCGGCGGCGGCTTCGGCGGCTGCATCGTGGCGCTGATCCCGCAAGATTTGGTTCCTGCCGTACAGCAGGCTGTCGCCACACAGTACGAGGCAAAAACCGGTATTAAAGAAACATTCTACGTCTGCAAACCTTCACAAGGAGCCGGACAATGTTAAACGAAATCCCCGTGCAGGCTCCGGACGGTCAACCGTTTCGCCTGCTCACCCTGCGCAATGACGCAGGGATGGTAGTCACGCTCATGGACTGGGGCGCGACCCTGCTCTCTGCGCGTATTCCGCTTAGCGATGGTAGCGTGCGCGAAGCATTACTCGGCTGCGCCAGTCCGGAACAATACCCGGAACAGGCTGCATTTCTGGGGGCTTCGATTGGCCGCTACGCGAACCGTATCGCCAACAGCCGCTATACCTTTGCTGGCGAAACCGTTGAATTACTGCCAAGTCAGGGCAATAACCAACTGCACGGCGGACCAGACGGTTTCGACAAACGTCGCTGGCAGATAGTCAATCAGAATGACCGTCAGGTGCTGTTCGCCTTAACGTCTGACGATGGCGATCAGGGCTTCCCAGGCCATCTTTGCGCCACCGCGCAGTATCGCCTGACGGATGATAATCGTATTTCGATAACTTATCGTGCCACGGTCGATAAACCCTGCCCGGTGAATCTGACGAATCACGTCTATTTTAACCTCGACGGCGATAAAACGGATGTGCGTCAGCATAAGCTGCAAATTCTGGCGGACGAGTACTTACCGGTTGACGAAATGGGTATCCCGCATGATGGACTGAAATCCGTCGCCGGTAGCACGTTCGATTTCCGCACCCCTAAAATCATCAGTAGCGAATTTCTGGCCGATGACGATCAGCGCAAGGTGAAAGGTTACGATCACGCCTTCCTGCTTCAGGCACAGGGCAACGCGCGTACGCCGGTCGCTCAGTTGTGGTCACAGGATGAAAAACTGCAAATGGTGGTCTACACCTCGGCCCCGGCATTGCAGTTTTACTCCGGTAACTTCCTCGGTGGTACGCCTTCCCGCGGGCCAGAGGCCTACGAAGACTGGCAAGGCCTGGCGCTGGAAAGTGAATTTCTGCCGGACAGCCCGAACCACCCTGAGTGGCCACAGGCGGATTGCTTCCTGCGTCCGGGTGAAGAGTATGCCAGCGTGACGGAATATCAGTTTATTCCAGCCTGATGTCGTCCTCAATGTAAAATGCCCGGCGATGTAAACCGCCGGGTAATTCATCACAGATCGCGATAGGTTCCCAGCCGGAATCCCAACTCCACCACTGCACGTTGCAGTGCAGGCGAAGTCAGTACCTCCAGTTCATCCAGTCGCGGAAAACAATAACTGCTGGCCATGCCTGTTTTGTCGATAAAAGCAGGATGACACATCAGCTCGACAGATTGTTCATCACCCAGTGTTGCCCGTCTTAGCGCTTCAAGAACGAAGCGATCAGAGACATTTTCAGCATAAAAATCATTGATAAAGCGTTCAACTCCGCTTACCCCTTGTACCGGGATATTTTGCTGCCGGATCGCCTGCCAGTCGAGGCGTACTGGTACGCCTTTTTTACGTGCAAAATCTGACACATGCTGCCAGACCTGAGGAATAAAATGGACATGATGATGGCTATCAATATGGGTTGGCTGACGCCCAAAAAGCGAGACAAAGCGGTCAAACTGCTGGTGTAATTCAGCCACAATATCCTCATCCGCCAGTGAGCCCTGTTTTGCTACCTCCCACACCCATTTCCCTAAATTACCTTCTCTCACCAGGGAAGGCATCGCGGACAGTGGCCTGCCATAACTGAGAACAAAATGTAAACCAACACCTAGCAAGGGATAATCAGCGCTGATCTCCGCCGCATGTTCGATACCCCCAGCATTCATCATTGCTGTCGTTGAGGTAACTAAGCCATGGCGATGTGCCTCAATAATGCCGTAATTTACCCCCGGGCTTAGTCCAAAATCATCGGCATTAACAATCAATAATTTCATCATGTCGCTGGTCCTTTGGTTGATTGTCTGGTTGCAGGAATAAGTGAAAAGCATCAGCAAACTGGGGCAAATACTGTTGATTAGCCAGCAGCATTTCCCGCGCCAAAACTTCAGCGCCCAGGTCTGAATTCACCAATGGATTAAGATTCAACGCCAGCAAAATGTCGTTAAACTGACCGCTCAGGGATGCATGTGAAGCAGCGATTTCAAACGCTTTTATGGTGTGGATCAACCCCAGTACTTTCTCATCAAAATGCGTAATACGCGGGTGCGGTGTAGCGCCATGCTTACCCAGCAAACAGGTCATTTCTACAGCCCAATCCGCTGGGATATTATCAATATGTCCATGATGCGGTACATTGATATAATGTTCAGTTTGCTTATCGTTATAAATAGCATTAATTACTTCGCAAGCCGCATCTGAATAGTAAGCTCCCCCACGGGCTTCAAGTTCCGCAGGTTTAGTATCCAACTGAGGATTTTTATAGATTTCAAATAGCTGTTTTTCCAACTTCTGAACTATCTGTGCGCGAACGTTACCTTTGTAATACTCACCTATTTCTATCGCCAACATCTCTTTATGTTTGAAATAATAGAGAAGATATGAACACGGTAGTAAATTAAGTGAACGCAACAAACCTTCACTAAACGGTAGACTATAAATATTTTTGACCGAACTGCCGCCAATCGTTCCCGAAGCAACCCGTTCCATTACCTCAGCAAAACGTGATTGCCCATTTACCCAAACATCACGAATGAAAACCAAATGATTCAACCCAAACAGATCAAGAGAAACGTCATCTTGTTTGGTTAACGCCAATAGATCTTCTAACAACATCCGCATTCCTATCGGGACATTGCAGACACCAATAAAACGTTTAAAATCGGTATAGCGATATACAGCTTCTGTTACCATTCCTGCAGGGTTGGTAAAGTTAATAATCCAGGCCTGAGGACAAATATTCTGTACATCTTGCACAATATCTAAAATAACAGGTATTGTACGTAGCCCCTTGAATAGCCCACCGGCACCATTGGTCTCTTGCCCCAGATACCCCTGTGACAACGGTATACGCTCATCCTGTTCACGTGCTTTTAGCTGCCCAACTCGAAATTGTGTAGTAACAAAATCCGCATTATGTAACGCTTCCTGCCGGTTAAGACTTTTATGGATGGTCATCGGCACGCCCGCCTTCGCCACCATACGCTGGCATAACGCGAAAATGATATCGAGTTTGGCTTGACCTTCTTCAACATCCACCAGCCATAACTCGCTGACAGGTAACTCGTGATAGCGCTTAATAAATCCATCGAGCAATTCCGGAGTATAGCTACTGCCTCCCCCAATGGTGACTACTTTTAATTTTTTCATTTCGACTCCTGAAAGCAGTCTCCTGCAATCTGTTGTTATTTACTTAACTCACTAGCGCCTGATACCAAAAGTGCTAATGATTGGTGTTGACCAACTGCCTGCGATAATTACCCGGCGTAAATGATGTCAATTTTTTAAAATTATTAATAAAAATCCCTGGGCTACTGAAACCTGCTTCAAAAGCAATATCCGTCACAGAAAAATTAGTTGTCTCCAACTGCTTCTTACAATAATCAATACGAATATCATTAATTATTTGCCCAGGTGTTTTCTGGTAATAACGATTTGTTGCACGCGTAAGATACGATTGGGTTTTTCCGGAGAGTCTGACCATATTATTTAATGCCTGATCTGCAAACATTGATTTTTTGTGCATTTCTCTTATCAGTTGAGATAACCAGCCGGGCACGGAATCTGACCGTGGATTGTCTTCATAATGCTGTAGCCGATTGACGATATAAAAAGTAAGTAATTTATTGAATTCATCGCACTCGCTCTGATGTACGCCCAACGTTGATAATGTAGATTCTATGCAGGTCAAAAATGCATTTGACATCGTATAACGTTGTGATGCCACAAAACATGAGGGCAGCATATTCAAATAATGTTCATCAAAATAGCACTTACTGACTCCCATATTTAAAATGCGAGTAACACCGTAATCATAAAAAGTTTGATGATATGACCCCACAGGAATAAACACAAAATCACCACGCTCCATTATAACGTGTTTACCATTAATCTCCTGACAACAACTTCCCGTCAGCACAAGGGTAAACTCATAATAATCATGCTGGTGTAATCCACTAATACTCTCCGTTTTATCAAGGATAAAGAAGTAAAAATCCTTACCCTTTAAAAACTGATTTTCATGAACGGTGTTAATTTCCATGGTAGTTCCTCATTAAAACTTCAAAGCATTAGCGATATCTTCCTCGCTCTCTTCCTCATCAATAACGTTTTGCGCTTTATTAGCAATCACAACAAATGGCAGATAAATTATCGTTGCCATGGCAAGATTCACTAATGCCATAATCAAAGCAGCAACACTACCATTTGAATTGAAAAATGCTCCCAGTCCAGGCGGCATCGTCCACGGTGCAAAGTTTGTGGATGGAGGGATAATACCTAATGAATACACCAGCAGGGTGATTCCCGCCAGGATTGGCTGAATAAGCACAAAGGGGATCATCAACACTGGATTCATAATGATTGGCAAGCCAAATAAAATAGGCTCGTTAATATTAAAGAGTCCCGACGGCAGCGCCATTTTGGCCACCTGACGATAATCCGCACGGCGCGAGGCAATAAAAATGGCAACAATCAGACCAAGCGTCGCTCCCGTTCCCCCAAGGTAAACATACGATTCCAGCATTGGGCCTGTCCAAAAGTGGAAGCTTTTACCCGCGGCCAGTGCTGCATCGACAGAACCAAAATGGGTGTAGGTCTCCATGTTTTCCATTCCCCACGGGCCGAGGATACCGCTATTCAGCGCAGTTAGCGCCAGGCCTCCGTGCACGCCGAAAAACCAGAGTAATGAATTAAATATGACATATGCCCATCCCACAATACTGCCAAGTGACGCCAGTGGAGTGGAGATCGAATTAATAATCACCTGGTGGAAATGGGTACCCGCCAGAGAAAGCCCCCATGACATGAGCCCCATAATTAAAAGAATGATGAAACCGGGGAGCAAAGCAGTAAATGAACGAGAGACTGACTCCGGTACGCTATCAGGTAGCTTGATAACCCATTGACGGCGGATAATAAAAGCAAACATCTCAGCAACGACCAAACCTATTACAATCCCTGAGATAATATTCGCGCCGCCAAGCCAGTTTGCGCCAATGGCACTCGCCTGCTCTACGGTAAATGGTGTTACGGTCATAAAAGACGCGATTGATAATAAGCCAGCGGCCAGAGCATCGACTTTACGCTCTTCAGCAAGTGCCATACCAATAAAAAATGGTGTCATTAATGACATTATCCCCAGCGTGCCGTTATAAACGCTGCCACCAATGACTTTTAATTGTTCCAGAGAAACAATTGTTCCTCCATCCAGTCGCACCCCCATTGACCAGAAGAATGATCCTTCACCAAAATTAAGTAGCACATTGTTAATAAGAACAAACATTGCCCCAACCAGCGTTAAAGGCATTAACCTGATAAAGCCATTTTTAATGGCATTGACATGTACCTGTTTTCCCAGTTTTACGGCAACAGGTAAGATCACCCTTTCCAGAGAGCTTATTGCACCTGACATGATAAATATCCTCAAATATGAAATCTGATAAGGAAATGAATTATTGTGAAATTCTTTGACGGAAAATTAATCGTTCGAACATTTACTCAGAAATTATGAATAGCATACTTGAAGACATTCAAAGGCAGTAATGAGTAAGGTACTTGAATTCCGTTTGATTGACTTTTTGGTATGAGGATTTTCACATTTTGAACAATTTTCAGGCTCTGCATTCACTGAAAATCTCGCCCCTTTTCTCTCGGGTGCTCAGTCACTCACCTTGCTCTCCCTAAACAACCTCTCATTTACATGTTTCTTACATTAATGACTAATTTTCGCTATTGTATAAGGATAAGCATTGCCGCTGACGGATTACGGCAATATAATGAGAATTATTATCATTCGATATGATTTATAGGAGTGAATGTATGGCTGTAACTAAGCTGGTTCTGGTACGTCACGGTGAAAGTCAGTGGAACAACGAAAACCGTTTTACCGGTTGGTATGATGTTGATCTGTCCGAGAAAGGCGTGGGCGAAGCAAAAGCGGCAGGAAAACTGCTGAAAGAGGAAGGCTACAGCTTTGATTTTGCTTATACCTCCGTGCTGAAACGTGCCATCCACACCCTGTGGAACGTACTGGACGAACTGGATCAGGCCTGGCTGCCGGTTGAGAAATCCTGGAAACTGAACGAACGCCATTACGGTGCGCTGCAGGGTTTGAACAAAGCAGAAACCGCGGAAAAATACGGTGATGAGCAGGTTAAGCAGTGGCGTCGCGGCTTTGCGGTTACCCCGCCGGAACTGACCAAAGACGACGAGCGTTACCCGGGTCACGATCCGCGTTATGCGAAGCTGACCGACAAAGAGTTACCAGTTACCGAAAGCCTGGCGCTGACCATCGATCGCGTTATCCCTTACTGGAATGAAACCATTCTGCCGCGCATGAAAAGCGGTGAGCGCGTAATTATCGCCGCTCACGGTAACTCTCTGCGTGCGCTGGTTAAATACCTTGATAACATGGGCGAAGATGAGATCCTTGAACTGAACATCCCGACCGGCGTACCGCTGGTGTATGAGTTCGACGAAAACTTCAAGCCGATCAAACACTACTATCTGGGTAACGCTGACGAGATCGCAGCAAAAGCGGCGGCCGTTGCGAACCAGGGTAAAGCGAAGTAATTTTCGCGGTAAGTTAAAGAAAAAGCGTGGATTTCTCCACGCTTTTTTTATTTCGACACGACCAGAAAATGTAGGCCGGATAAGACATCGCCCCATCCGGCAGTCTGCAACGGAATGCCTGATGGCGCTACGCTTCTCAGGCCCAGGGGACTTGGTTAACCGCGACGCGCTTTTACCGCATCCGCCAGTTGACGCAACACCGCATCGGTATCTTCCCAACCAATGCATGCGTCGGTGATGCTCTTACCGTAGGTCAGCGGCTCACCGCTATCCGGATTCTGATTACCTTCCACCAAATGGCTTTCGATCATCACGCCAATAATTGCTTTTTCGCCACCGGCGACTTGTCCGCAAACATCTTTCGCAACATCCATCTGCTTTTTGAACTGCTTGCTGGAGTTGGCATGGCTGAAGTCGATCATCACTTGTGCAGAGAGTCCTGCTTTGATCAGGCCTTCTTTCACGTCCGCAACGTGCTGAGCGCTGTAGTTCGGCTCTTTGCCACCGCGCAGAATGATATGGCAATCGCCATTACCACTGGTATTCACGATCGCTGAATGACCCCATTTGGTGACAGACAGGAAGCAGTGCGGTGCCCCTGCAGCGTTGATTGCATCAATCGCCACTTTGATGGTGCCATCGGTACCGTTTTTAAAACCAACCGGGCAGGACAGACCCGATGCCAGCTCGCGGTGCACCTGAGATTCTGTTGTACGTGCCCCAATTGCGCCCCAGCTCATCAGATCGGCGAGATATTGTGGGGTGATCATATCGAGGAATTCACCCGCAGTCGGCAATCCGCTGTCGTTGATATCCAGCAGCAGTTTACGCGCAATGCGCAGCCCATCATTGATCTGGAAGCTGTTGTCCATGTGCGGGTCGTTGATAAGCCCTTTCCAGCCAACGGTGGTACGCGGTTTTTCAAAATAGACGCGCATGACGATTTCAAGCTCACCTTTTAACGCTTCGCGCAGCGCCAGCAGACGAGTGGCATACTCTTTGGCAGCTGCCGGATCATGAATAGAGCACGGCCCAATCACCACCAGAAGGCGATCGTCGCTCCCTTTCAGAATTTTATGAATCGCCTTACGGGCATGAGCCACCGTATTGGCGGCATTTTCAGTAGCGGGGAATTTTTCCAGCAGTGCGACTGGTGGTAATAACTCGTTGATCTCTTTAATGCGTAAATCGTCGTTCTGATAATTCATGATTATTCCAGCGTTGCCATACTTATATAAATGAATGCAATCCCTCCAATCTATATCTTCAGTCATAAAGTGTAAACGGGGTTTTACACTTTGGACGGATTAATCCTGGAATTGGCCAAAAAAACGCAATAAAGTAGCGAAAAACGAGATCCAAACTACAATTTCTAACTGTAACAGCTTTAATTTTCATAGATTTCAAGATTCTATGCTGGTTTTAATTTCCATAGCAAAACGATTAACCACATATTAATGATGTAACTGGCACATGCACTGTTGGAAGACGTTATCCGACATATCGACCTTAACAGGAGCATATTATGCATATGACAAAGCTGGCTTCACTCTTCCTTACCGCTACACTCAGCCTCGCCAGCGGCGCGGCACTGGCTGCTGAAAGCAACGCGCAGTCCAATAACGGTCAGGCAAATTCCTCGGCTGATGCAGGACAAGTCGCCCCAGACGCCCGCGAAAACGTGGCGCCAAATAATGTCGACAACAGTAACGTGAATTCAGGTGGCACAATGCTGCACCCGGACGGTTCATCAATGAACCATGAAGGGATGACCAAAGATGAGATGCACAAAAACACTATGTGTAAGGACGGTCGCTGCCCTGATGTGAATAAGAAGGTTGAAACCGGAAACGGCATCAACAATGATGTTGACACAAAAACTGATGGCACCACGCAGTAACGCTGAAATTAAAGCTAATAACGGGAGAGCAATAGCTCTCCTTTTTAATTTTATCATCCCAAAAACGGTATGATGGCATACAGTAAAGATGAGAATAACAAAGGGATGGCATAATGGCGCACGCACATACTCATACTTCCTCTGAACAACCCAAGGACAATAATGCCCGCCGACTGATGTTCGCATTCTGCATTACAGCCGGATTTATGTTGGTTGAAGTGGTGGGTGGCATACTTTCTGGTTCACTGGCCTTGCTGGCCGACGCCGGGCACATGCTCACGGATGCTGCGGCGCTGCTTTTCGCGCTGCTGGCCGTCCGGTTTTCCCGTCGCCCGCCCACAATACGACACACCTTCGGCTGGCTGAGGCTCACAACGCTGGCCGCATTTGTTAATGCCATCGCATTGGTCGTTATCACCATTTTAATCGTCTGGGAGGCGATTGAGCGCTTCCAGACGCCTCGCCCCGTGGCTGGCGGCATGATGATGGTTATTGCTGTCGCGGGTCTACTGGCCAACGTGCTCGCTTTTTGGGTTTTACATCGCGGCAGTGAAGAGAAAAATCTGAACGTCCGCGCCGCGGCGCTGCATGTGATGGGCGATTTACTTGGCTCGGTCGGGGCTATCATCGCTGCGCTGATTATTATCTGGACAGGCTGGACACCCGCGGACCCAATTCTCTCGATTCTGGTTTCCGTACTGGTGCTGCGTAGCGCCTGGCGATTGCTAAAAGATAGCGTTAATGAATTACTGGAAGGTGCCCCGCTGACGCTGGATATCGCCGCACTGCAGCGCCATCTCAGCCGGGATATTCCTGAAGTCCGCAACGTTCACCATGTCCATGTCTGGATGGTGGGCGAAAAACCGGTAATGACGCTGCATGTTCAGGTGATCCCGCCACACGATCACGATGCGTTGCTGGAGCGTATTCAGCATTTCCTTATCCATCACTACCAGATTGAACACGCCACAATCCAGATGGAGTATCAGCCGTGCAATGGGCCGGACTGTCACCTGTATCAGGGCGTGTCCGGCCATTCACATCATCACCATTAATGAGAAAGCGCGTGGGAACCCCGCTCACGTGCACTGTTAATCCACATCCTGCTACCGTTCAGGGCGATAACCGTCAGGATCATATATTCCAGCGACATGGCATATACGCCTTGCAGGGCAAAGATCACCACGCTAATGACGTTAATGATCACCCACAGCAGCCAGTTTTCAACGTATTTGCGCGTCATCAGTATCATCGCTGCAATCGACAGCACCATCATGCAGGAGTCCCAGAACGGGAATGCATCGGGTTGTAGTTCAGGCACAACAACATGTAATCCCAATGCCTGCATAATATTCACTGCAATGCCTGTCAGGAACGCAAAGACCGGATCGATATAGATCGACATCAGGCCGATCGCCACCACGCAAGCCGCCAGCCAGCCGATCGCTTTTGGAAGCGGTAGCCAGCGAATTTTCAGTTCCGCTTCATGCTGGTTGGTTTGCCGGGACCAGGCATACCAGCCGTAGATATTTGCGGCAAAGAAGAAAACTTGCAGCAACAAGCTGGCATAGAGCTGGATCTGAAAGAAGATAATTGCAAACAGCGTGACGTTTATCAGACCGAAGAAGTAATTGCTGATTTTCTCAAGGCTCGCCAGGCCAATACACAGCAACCCGGCGATCGTTCCCACGGCTTCGATCCACGACAAATCGTAACCACCCGCGCCAATCGGAATATGTACCAGAATGTTCTGCGTGCTAAAAAAGTCCATCTTTTCCCCCAGAGCAAAAATAAATAATTACGCTCGAAGTGTAGCCGCAAATTCCAACATACGGTTTAACGGCAACAGCGCCCCTTCTCTCAGCGAGTCCTCAACATGTATCTCATGAGCCGCGCCGCCATGTTCCAGGCCCTCAGCAATCGCTTTCAGGCCATTCATCGCCATCCACGGACAATGCGCACAGCTGCGACAGGTTGCCCCCTCGCCAGCCGTCGGAGCTTCAAGCAGCTCTTTATCCGGAACGGCCTGCTGCATTTTGTAAAAAATGCCCCGGTCAGTCGCCACAATCAACTGCTTATGCGGTAACGATTTAGCCGCGTTGATGAGCTGGCTGGTTGAGCCAACCGCATCTGCCATATCAACGATAGACTGAGGGGACTCCGGGTGCACCAGCACCGCGGCATCAGGGTAAAGCCCTTTCATGCGTGTTAAAGCCTGGGTTTTAAACTCGTCGTGGACGATACAGGCGCCCTGCCAACAGAGCACGTCTGCGCCGGTCTGTTTTTGCACGTAGTTGCCCAGATGTCTGTCCGGAGCCCAGATGATTTTTTCACCTAAACTATCAAGATGTTCAATAAGTTCAACCGCGATACTGGAAGTCACGACCCAGTCCGCACGTGCTTTAACGGCAGCAGAGGTATTGGCGTAAACCACCACGGTACGATCCGGATGCGCGTCGCAAAATGCGCTGAACGCGTCAATCGGACAGCCCAGATCTAATGAACATTCCGCCTGTAAGGTCGGCATCAGGATGGTCTTTTCCGGGCTGAGAATTTTGGCAGTTTCTCCCATAAACCTCACGCCCGCAACCAGCAGCGTAGAGGCAGAATGCTTTGCACCGAACCGCGCCATCTCCAGAGAATCAGAAATACAGCCCCCGGTCTCTTCCGCTAACTGCTGAATTTCAGGATCGGTGTAATAATGCGCGACCATAACGGCATCACGCTCTTTCAGCAGGCGCTTGATTTTTTCACGATAAAATTGCTTTTCATCCACACTTAGCGGTACTGGCTTCGGCGGAAACGGATAAATTGCTGCTTCTGGATCAAACATCACGCTCATCTTGCTTTCTCGTTTCACTGGCTTAACGAAATAACCGATTAAAAGCGTGACGCACGCCATATTCGGTTTGATTTGTTTTGTATGCTAAACAAGATAGCGGATTGGCGCAGAAAAGTCACAATAATTGCGTGTGATGAATGCCGGATGGCGTCTGACGTCTTATCCGGCCAACGCGAGTAGTGTCGTCTGTAGACTGATAAGCAAAGGACATCAGGCAATCTTATAAATCGCAGATAGCAAAAAGGCGCCTTTAGGGCGCCTTTTTACACTGGTGGGGCGTGCAGGATTCGAACCTGCGACCAATTGATTAAAAGTCAACTGCTCTACCAACTGAGCTAACGCCCCCGTATGGGGTTTACTGCTTCAATTATTCAGGATGGTGGGTCGTGCAGGATTCGAACCTGCGACCAATTGATTAAAAGTCAACTGCTCTACCAACTGAGCTAACGACCCGCTCGGATGTCACCTGAAAAATTTTTTACTCGACACCAATATAAGAATTGGTGGGGCGTGCAGGATGACTCGACTTCGTCTCGCCCTAGCGGGCCGTTGCTAAAGCAACGTTATCCTTCACGTTTAACACTTGAGTACAATGTTAAAGTTGGTGGGGCGTGCAGGATTCGAACCTGCGACCAATTGATTAAAAGTCAACTGCTCTACCAACTGAGCTAACGCCCCGAGTGGTGGGTGATGACGGGATCGAACCGCCGACCCCCTCCTTGTAAGGGAGGTGCTCTCCCAGCTGAGCTAATCACCCGATACTACGCTGGATACTGCATTAAGTGGTGGGGCGTGCAGGATTCGAACCTGCGACCAATTGATTAAAAGTCAACTGCTCTACCAACTGAGCTAACGCCCCACTTTTTTCGCCGCTTTCGGGCTGTTTGATATCCCTTGGCAACGGCGGCATATATTACTGATTTCAGATTTTAGCGCAACAAAAATTTCGATGTAAATAACTCAACTGCTTAGGAATCACACGACACGACCAGAAATAACACGATTTCTGGTCGCATGGTGGTCATTACATCGCGCCAAGGCGTTTTTGCGCTTGTTTTGCGCCATCAGTGCCAGGATATTTAGTGATAACCTGCTGATAAACCGCTTTAGCTTTTGCTGTGTCACCTTTGTCCTGCATGATGACGCCGACTTTATACATCGCGTCTGCAGCCTTAGGTGATTTTGGGAAGTTTTTAACTACCGAAGCAAAATAGAACGCAGCATCATCTTTTTTACCCTTGTTGTAATTCAACTGACCCAGCCAGTAATTCGCATTGGGCAGGTAAGTAGAGTCCGGGTACTTTTTGATGAAGTTCTGGAATGCTTCAATCGCGTCATCCTGGCGGGATTTATCCTGCACCAGAGCAATCGCTGCATTGTAATCGGTATTCGCATCGCCAGTTTGCACGGGAGCCCCTGACGTTGCTGCAGCTCCCGCATCAGGTGCAGGGGTTGCCGCCCCACTCTGATCGCCACCTGTAGACTGTGCCGCAGGCGCACTACCGCTGCCAAGATTATTCATCTGCAGCAATATCTGCTTCTGTCGCTCAACAACCTGATTCAGTTGATATTGATTTTCCTGAATTTGACCACGCAGGGAATCGATATCGGACTGATTATCGGAGAGTTGTTGCTGGAGTTGGGTTAAAAGCTGACTGTGAGCGTTAGAAATACGCTCGAGTTGAGTGACACGGTCTTCGACCGAGCCTGAGCCGACACTACTGATTGGCGCCTGTGCAAAAGCGGCCCAAGGGGCCGCTATGCCAACCAGTAACGACAGACTCAACAGGTGATGTCTGAAGTTACTGCTCATGCAATTCTCTTAGTAAACCAGTACGGCGCGACGGTTTTTGGCGTAAGCCGCTTCGTCATGACCCAGTACTGCAGGTTTTTCTTTACCGTAAGAAACGATGGAGATCTGGTCAGCAGAAACGCCTTTACCCTGCAGGTACATCTTAACGGCGTTCGCACGACGCTCACCCAGGGAGATGTTGTACTCAGGAGTACCACGTTCGTCCGCATGACCTTCTACGGTGACTTTGTAAGACGGGTTGCTACGCAGGAAGTTAGCGTGAGCATCCAGCATTGCAGCGAAGTCAGAACGGATATCGTACTTGTCCAGATCGAAGTAAACGATGTTGTTCTGCTGCAGCTGTTGCATCTGAAGACGCGCTTGCTCTTCAGAAGACATGTTGCCGCTGCCGTTTGCATCCATACCAGTGCCGGCACCCAGCATGCCTTCGCTGCCGTCATTGCTGGCGTTCTTGTTAGAAGAACACGCTGCAATAGCCATAACAGGCAGAGCAATCATCAGCCCTTTCAGCACTTTGTTCAGTTGCATTTCAATGATTCCTTTATTAATCAATTATTTATTATCACAGATACGGCGACCAGGCAGGGAATTTAACCTGACCATCAGTTGCCGGAAGACGCGCTTTGAAACGCCCATCTGTAGAAACCAAATTCAGCACGGATCCCATCCCCTGAGAAGAGCTGTAGATTACCATAGTGCCGTTAGGTGCCAGACTTGGCGTTTCATCCAGGAACGTTGACGACAGGACTTGTACGCCACCCGCTACCAGATCTTGTTTGGCAATGTGCTGCTGACCATTGGCTGAGCTTACCATTACCATAAACTTACCGTCGCTGCTCACATCCGCATCCTGGTTTTGCGAACCTTCCCAGGTAATACGCTGCGGAGCACCGCCGTTGACGTTAACTTTATATACCTGCGGACGACCGGCCTGGTCAGAGGTAAAGGCCAGGTTTTGGCTGTCCGGGAACCAGGTAGGTTCCGTGTTGTTGCTGCGACCATCCGTCACCTGACGGATCTGACCGGAACCAATGTCCATGACATACAGGTTCAGGCTACCGGTTTTAGACAGGGCAAACGCCAGTTTGCTGCCATCCGGAGAAAACGCAGGTGCACCGTTGTGACGTGGGAACGACGCTACCTGACGAACCGCGCCATTAGACAACGTCTGAATAACCAGCGCAGAACGACCGCTTTCGAAAGTGACGTACGCCAGTTTTGAACCGTCCGGAGACCATGCCGGAGACATCAGCGGCTGCGGAGAACGGTGTACCACGAACTGGTTGTAGCCATCGTAGTCGGATACACGTAATTCGTACGGGAACTGGCCACCGTTCGTCTGAACAACATAAGCGATACGGGTACGGAATGCACCTTTAATACCGGTCAGTTTTTCAAACACTTCGTCACTTGCAGTATGGCCCGCGTAACGCAACCACTGCTTGTTCACTTTATAGGTGTTCTGTGCCAGTACGGTACCCGGTGCGCCACCGGTATCTACCAGTTGATAAGCAACGCTGTAGGAACCATCCGGATTAGGCGTAACCTGACCTACTACCACGGCATCAATACCCAGCGCAGACCATGCGGCAGGTTGAACTTCCTGTGCGGTACCCGGCTGCTGCGGCAGGCGAGAACGGTCTAACGGATTAAATTTACCGCTGTTACGCAGGTCAGCGCCTACGATACCACCGATATCTTCAGGTGCAGCACCCGGCCCTGCCCACTGGAAGGGGACAACACCAATCGGGCGTGCCGAGTCCACCCCCTGGGTGATCTCGATACGTACTTCTGCGTGCAGCACCGCTGCCCACAGCATCAGAAAACCAAATGCTACTCGTAATGCCTGCTTCATCATATCTCCCTTATCTGGACGGAAAGCCCACGATAATTTAGCAGAATGTTAACAAACTCAAATACACAAAACTACCAGAACGCTGTCTCAACCTTAGACCGTTTCCCCTGAATTCTCAGGGACGTTATTACAGTTTAAAGTCCAGCTTGGCATCTTTTACTTTTTCATAAACAGCCTGGCTAGGCGGTTTAGGAATTCTGGCTGTTTTCGCAGCCGTCAGCGCAGCCTGACACAATGCCGGATCTCCGCCCTCTTCGGTCACATCCAGTAACAGACCATCGGGTGCTAACTTGATATGTAATACGCAAGATTTACCCGCATACAAATCGGCACCATACAGACGGCTCTGGATCGCATTACGAATTTGAGATGCGTAAGCACTGATATCAGCGCCAGATGCACCGCCATTTGCACCACTTGTACCACTATCTTTCGCCGGTTGACCGTTTCCTTTCGCTCCACCACCCGATTTCGGTGCATTCTTACCGGAGCTTAAGTCACCCAACAAGTCGTCAACGCCAGAGGCTGCAGCTGCTTTTTCGGCCGCAGCCTTTTTCGCAGCCGCCGCTTTATCTGCCGCAGCTTTCTTATCGGCAGCGGCTTTCTCGGCTGCAGCTTTTTTGTCTGCTGCTGCTTTTTCCGCTGCGGCTTTCTTATCAGCCGCAGCCTTTTCAGCAGCGGCAGCTTTCGCGGCAGCGGCTTTTTCTGCTTTCTCCGCAGCAGCTTTCTCGGCTGCTGCTTGCTTGGCGGCTTCAGCCTGAGCTTTCTTCGCAGCGTCTGCGGCAGCCTTAGCAGCTTGTGCTTCGGCAATTTTCTTCGCATCAGCGGCGGCTTTAGCGGCTTCAGCCTCTGCTTTTTTCTGTGCGTCCGCAGCGGCTTTCTTCGCGGCATCTGCCGCTTGTTTCGCCTGAGCATCAGCTTTGGCCTTCGCGTCTGCAGCAGCCTTCGCCGCAGCTTCTTCAGCCTGTTTCTGTTGCTCTTGCGCTTTCGCGGCGGCGGCTTCGGCCTGTTTCTGCTGTTCCGCCTGTTCGCGCACTTTTTCCTGCGCGGCTAAACGTTCTTTTTCAAGTTGCTTCAGTCGCTCTTGCTCGGCCGCCTGCTTCTCGCGAAGTTCCTCAGCTTGCTGCTGCGCCTGTTTTTCACGCTGCTCTTCTGCACGTTTAGCACTTGCCTGCTGTTGCTGCTGCCTGTCGTACTGTTGCACAACGGCGCCAGGATCGACCATAACGGCGTCGATGGACGAACCGCCACCGCCGCCGGCTGAAGCATCAATGTGCTCATCGAACGAACTCCAGATCAGCGCTGCAAATAAAATGACATGCAGCACCGCTGAAATAATTATCGCCCTTTTGAGCTTGTCGTTTTGTTCGGTTGCCTTTGACACTCTCGGTTCCCAAAAAACTGTTCGCCTGTTACGCGCTATCTTTCAAGCCAGCAAAACGCAGTCATCAGATTGGCTGCGTCATCAAGCCAACCGATTTTACGCCTGCACTGTGTAACAAGTTCAGCGCTTTAATTATTTCATCATAAGGCACGTCTTTCGCACCACCGATTAAAAAGACCGTTTTCGGATTGGTCTGCAGGCGACTTTTCGCTTCCGCGATAACCTGCTCCGGCGGCAGTTGATCCATACGATCTTTCTCAACGACCACGCTGTATTGCCCTATCCCGGAAACTTCAATAATGACCGGCGGTTCGTCGTTACTGCTGACAGCTTGCGATTCGGTCGCATCCGGCAGGTCGACTTCCACACTCTGCGTAATAATCGGCGCGGTTGCCATAAAGATCAGCAACAGCACCAGTAGTACGTCGAGCAGCGGTACAATATTGATTTCGGACTTGAGTTCGCGACGACCTCGTCCACGCGTTCTGGCCATGGCTTACCCCTTGTTGCTCTCGCTAACGGTAAACGCCTGGCGGTGCAGAATCGCGGTGAACTCTTCCATAAAGTTGTCGTAATTCAGCTCCAGCTTGTTCACGCGCTGATTCAGTCGGTTGTAAGCCATAACCGCCGGGATTGCCGCAAACAGACCGATAGCCGTTGCAATCAACGCTTCCGCGATACCCGGTGCGACCATTTGCAGCGTTGCCTGTTTTACCGCGCCTAACGCGATAAATGCGTGCATGATCCCCCAAACGGTACCGAACAGACCGATATACGGGCTGATGGAGCCGACGGTGCCAAGGAATGGAATATGCGTTTCCAGCGTTTCCAGTTCACGGTTCATCGAGATACGCATCGCACGGGATGCCCCCTCAACGACCGCTTCCGGCGCATGACTATTCGCCCGATGCAGACGCGCAAACTCTTTGAATCCGCTGTAGAAAATTTGTTCCGAGCCCACCAGGTTATCACGACGCCCCTGGCTTTCCTGATACAGGCGCGACAATTCAATGCCGGACCAGAACTTGTCTTCAAATGCTTCAGCTTCACGTGAAGCAGCATTAAGAATACGGGTCCGCTGGATAATAATGGCCCAGGATGCGATTGAGAAACCAATCAAAATCAACATGATAAGTTTAACCAGAAGGCTTGCCTTCAGGAACAAATCAAGGATATTCATGTCAGTCACTGCTTAAACTCCGCGACAATAGACTTGGGAAGCGCACGAGGCTTCATTTTGAGTGGATCAACGCAAACAATCAGAACTTCGGCTTCATTCAGCACGGTGTTCTCTGCGTTGACAATGCGTTGCGTGAAAACCAATGAGGTGCCACGCATTGACGTAATTTCGGTTTGGACTTCGAGCATATCGTCGAGCCGGGCAGGCGCAAAATACTCCAGCGTCATCTTGCGCACCACAAAGGCTACACGTTCGGCCAACAGGACCTGCTGACTGAAGTGATGATGACGCAGCATTTCTGTGCGTGCTCTTTCGTAAAAAGCGACGTAGCTGGCGTGGTAAACCACCCCACCGGCATCGGTGTCTTCATAGTAGACACGAACCGGCCATCGAAACATATACTTGTTCATTCTTACTGCCTCTTTGTTGGCTTCGCCCACTCACACCGATCGCTTAACTTTGTAAGCGCCAGGTGACTCGCGTTCTTGCCGCCGCGATGCTTCAAGAATGTCGTTGTATATCGCGCTGTATTCACTTTACATCCCGGTAATGCAATTAAGTTGCGTCCTGATGGTCCAGTGTCGCCACCGCACACAACTCCAGGGCACAACCTTAGGTTAATGCTTTCAAACTTCGCTACTATACGCGCGGGAATGGTGGTTTGGAATGGGGGAAAGTAAACGGAGAGTAAAAATTTATGGGCTTATGCAAGCCCATAAATATTTAAGGATGTTTCTTATTCAAAAGAAGAAGAAAATCAGACCAACAACCAGGACGATATCCGCGATTAACGGGCAGAAAATGCCCTGCCAGTGTACGGCGCGAGGACGAAAACCAACGCCGTGAATGATTCCTGCGCAGACCGCCCACATCAGCAGGAGACCATGCCAGATTTCCAGCTCACTGGTTTTGGCCGCGAAACGTGACGGATCCCAGAATATGCAGCCAGCCAACACGATTGCCAGCACAAAGGAAAGCGCCCGCAAGGGGCGCTTGTCCATCGCGTTATACTGCATCGCGATAATGTTGGTCATCAGCTATCTTCTTGTCCGGCTTTGCCTGATTCAACGTGCTCAAGCGCCAGCGCTGTGATTATCCCAAATGCACAGGCAAGAAGCGTTCCCAAAATCCATGCGAAATACCACATTTTAAGCTCCTTACTTAGTACAGAGAGTGGGTGTTGCTTTCAATATCTTCTTTGGTGATGCGTCCGAACATCTTCCAGTAACACCAGCCGGTGTACAGCAGAATGATCGGAACGAACACACAAGCTACATACGTCATCAGATTCAGCGTCAGCTGGCTGGACGTTGCATCCCACATGGTCAGACTTGCGTTCATCATGGTGCTGGATGGCATCACAAACGGGAACATTGCGATACCAGCCGTCAGGATGATGCAGGCTAACGTCAGTGAAGAGAAGACGAACGCCCATGCCCCTTTCTCCATACGAGAAGTCAGGATGGTCAACAGCGGCAGAACCACGCCCAGTGCAGGAACCAGCCACAGGATAGGTGCATTGTTAAAGTTCACCATCCATGCGCCAGCCACGCGAGCCACTTCTTTGGTCAGCGGGTTAGAGGCGGCATGATGATCCAGTGCTGAGGTCACAACATAACCGTCAATACCGTAAATCACCCACACACCAGCCAGCGCGAAGCAGACCATAGTGACCAGTGCCGCAACCTGCGACGTTGCACGCGCACGCAGATGCAGTTCACCTACCGTACGCATCTGCAGATAGGTCGCGCCCTGGGTGATGATCATCCCAACACTCACGACACCCGCCAGCAGACCAAACGGATTCAGCAACTGGAAGAAGTTACCGGTGTAGTACAAACGCATGTAGTCGTCTACGTGGAACGGAACCCCTTGCAGCAGGTTGCCGAACGCCACGCCAATAACCAGCGGTGGAACGAAGCTACCAATGAAGATGCCCCAGTCCCACATGTTGCGCCAGCGCATGTCTTCAATCTTGGAGCGGTAATCAAAACCGACCGGACGGAAGAACAAAGACGCCAGTACCAGGATCATCGCCACATAGAAACCGGAGAACGCAGCGGCATACACCATCGGCCAGGCAGCGAACAGTGCGCCACCCGCGGTGATGAGCCAAACCTGGTTACCGTCCCAGTGCGGGGCGATGGAGTTAATCATAATTCGACGCTCGGTATCATTACGACCGAGGAAACGGGTGAGCATGCCCACCCCCATGTCGAAGCCATCAGTGACCGCGAAACCAATCAGCAGAATGCCAACCAGCAGCCACCAGATAAAACGCAATACTTCATAATCGATCATTTGACGACTCCTGTCTTAGCGTGCCGGCTGAGAAGTCACAGTGGACTGCTCGTAGTGATAACGACCGGTTTTCAGGCTACTCGGCCCAAGGCGTGCGAACTTGAACATCAGATACAGTTCAGCCACCAGGAACAGGGTATACAGGCCGCAAATCAACAGCATCGAGAAGATGAGGTCGCCAGCGGTCAGCGAAGAGTTCGCTACGGCTGTTGGTAACACTTCACCAATCGCCCACGGTTGGCGGCCGTACTCTGCAACAAACCAACCGGATTCAATGGCAATCCACGGCAGAGGAATCGCATACAGCGCGGTGCGCAGCAGCCATTTTTTCTCACCGATACGGTTACGAATCACGGTCCAGAAGGACACTGCGATGATTGCCAGCATCAGAATGCCGCACGCCACCATAATACGGAAAGCGAAGTACAGCGGCGCAACGCGAGGAATAGAATCTTTCGTTGCCTGCTGAATTTGCGCTTCGGTCGCGTCGGTGACGTTATCCGTATAGCGTTTCAGCAGCAGACCATAACCCAGGTCTTTCTTCATGCTGTTGAACTGGTCGCGAACGGCCTGATCGGTAGTTCCTGCACGCAGTTCTTCCAGCAGTTGATACGCTTTCATCCCGTTACGGATGCGCTCTTCGTGCTGCACCATCAGGTCTTTCAGACCAATGACCGGTGTATCAACAGAGCGGGTGGCAATGATGCCCAGCGCATAAGGAATTTGAATCGCAAAATGGTTTTCCTGCGCATCCTGGTCCGGAATACCGAACAGGGTAAAGGAAGCCGGTGCAGGCTGCGTTTCCCATTCTGCTTCAATAGCAGCAAGTTTGGTTTTCTGCACGTCGCCCATTTCGTAACCGGATTCATCACCCAGAACGATAACAGACAGAATAGCAGCCATACCAAAGCTGGCGGCGATTGCAAAAGAACGTTTAGCAAACGCGAAGTCACGACCGCGCAGCATATAGTAGGAGCTGATCCCCAGAACGAACATCGCGCCACAAACATAACCAGATGCCACAGTGTGAACAAATTTCACCTGTGCTACCGGGTTGAGCACCAGTTCAGAGAAGCTCAGCATCTCCATGCGCATGGTTTCAAAGTTGAAATCCGCGGCGATTGGGTTTTGCATCCAGCCGTTCGCAACCAGAATCCACAGTGCGGACAGGTTAGAACCCAGAGCCACCAGCCAGGTGACGCACATATGCTGGACTTTACCCAAACGGTCCCAGCCGAAGAAGAACAGACCTACAAAGGTGGATTCGAGGAAGAAGGCCATCAAACCTTCAATCGCCAGCGGCGCACCGAAAATATCCCCTACATAGTGGGAGTAGTAAGACCAGTTAGTCCCGAACTGGAACTCCATGGTCAGACCGGTTGCCACACCCAGAGCGAAGTTGATACCAAACAACTTGCCCCAGAACTTGGTCATATCTTTATAAATCTGTTTGCCGGAAAGGACGTAGACCGTTTCCATGATGGCCAGCAAGAACGCCATACCTAGCGTCAGTGGCACAAACAGGAAGTGGTACATCGCGGTCAAGGCAAACTGTAAGCGCGACAGTTCGACTATATCTAACATCATGACTCCTTGCTCATCGCATGAAGACTCCGAGAGTGAACCCCGTTAGAAAGGGTCACACGCATGCCCCAATACAAATTTATCTGCTTCCCTCCGCCGCTGCTCTTTCTTCTCAATTGAAGAAAGGACAATGATGAAAGGTTACAAACATGTTAATAAAACACTCAAATTGATCCCGCAATTATATTACGCCGTAAAATCCTTACAATAAACAGGTTTTTATCGAGGTAAATTTGCATTTTTCGATAGTGATCAATTTATAGCTAATTTATCACTTTCAGACCAATTTGATCTGCAGCAATTTAACCTCTTTTGAGGCTGTTTACCAAGTTTTAAACATTGATTTAAATCAATTTTCAAATTTAATGTTAATAGTGTTTAACAGTCAGGCGACTAGTGAACGCCATGTTAACGGTATGTTTTTCAATGAGTAATTGCCGTTACTACAAATGATAGGATATTTATTTAAATCTACACGATCTTTTAACCCGCCCGACTGACAAAATTGCCAGCAGATTAAGAGTCACTATTGCCGGGTAGCTCACAGTTTTTTGTTTAGCAAGTCATGGAATTGTTATTTCATACAAATTATTCATTTAAATTTTACTTATAATTAACACCAAGATGTAACTATCTCAAATGGAAGCGAAAGCGTCCCTCATTGACAGACGCATTGGGTTTGACGTCCTCAGCACAGCGCAGGCGTTTCGCTTAAAGCATCACTGAAAGTTATCACTCACTTCTCTTTTTCTCTTATGTGGCAACGTTTAAATATGCCACAAACAATTCATTATCATTTTTATCTTAAATTTAACAAAATATAATTATGTCATATAAGATTAAAAAATAAAAAACCGTTATCCCGTTCACAAGTTATTTAGTAAAGATAAATTTTTTAAATTATAAAAAATGACGCATGAATGAGGCGCACAACAAAATAAGATTTCGATCACAAACATGGCAAGTCATTTATTCGTCATTTTCCTGGTAAATTAAAAATTGCCGCAGAAACAAAATTCAACCACCTGATAAACAAGGATTTTTACAAATAAAAAATATAACAATCATTTTGCGCAGGATATTTTGAAAATAGATCAATTGCTTCCTTTTCCGCTTACACAGAAACTCCGACCCTATTAAGAGGTTGTCACAAGCCATGTTCTAAATATTAGAAAATAATTTTCACTTATTGACCATCAGCCCTACAGAGGATTACCCATGAAGAAATCTACACTTGTTATTGGCGTCATCGGTGCTGACTGCCATGCAGTAGGTAATAAAGTTCTGGATCGCGTTTTTACTGCTCATGATTTTCACGTAATCAACCTCGGGGTGATGGTGAGCCAGGATGAATATATTGATGCCGCGATTGAAACAGGCGCCGATGCCATCGTGGTGTCCTCTATCTACGGTCATGGCGACATTGACTGCCTCGGGTTACGTGAGCGCTGCATCGAACGCGGCCTCGGCGACATTCTGCTGTACGTCGGCGGCAACCTGGTAGTTGGTAAACATGACTTCGGCGATGTGGAAGTGAAGTTTAAGGAGATGGGTTTTAACCGCGTCTTCGCACCAAGCCACGACCTGGAAGATGTCTGCGCGCTTATCACCAATGATATTCGCCAACACAATGGCCTCGAGCAGCGTTGCCTGGAAGAGGCTATCTGATGCAAACAGTTTCTGTCGATATCGGCTCGACATGGACCAAGGCTGCCCTCTTCGCCCATGAAGGCGAGGAATTAACCCTGGTAAACCATGTCCTGACCCCAACCACCACACATCATCTGGCAGACGGTTTTTTTGCCAGCCTGAATCAGGTGCTGAACGTTGCCGATGCTCGCCCGTTACTGAAAAGTGGTGAAGTGCAGTTGAAATACTCCTCCTCGGCCAAAGGTGGACTCGCCGTTGCAGCAATGGGGCTGGTGCCTTCCATTACGCTGGAATCAGCAAAAGTTACCGCCCATTCGGCAGGAGCGAAAATCGCGCAATATTATTCGTACAAACTGAACCGGCATGACATCCAGGAGCTGGAATCATCACCGCCAGACATTCTGTTGTTTACCGGCGGTACAGACGGTGGCGAAGAAAGCTACGGCCTGGCGAATGCGCACGCGCTGGCAGGCTCAACGCTTGATTGCGCCATTATCTACGCCGGAAATCGGGACATTCAGGACGAAATACAAACGATTCTGGGACATAAAGATCTGACCACGGTAGACAACATTCTGCCTGATCTCGATCACCCAAATCCGTTTGCCGCGCGCCAGGCGATTTGCGATGTGTTCTTGTCACGCATTGTCAAAGGTAAAGGTCTGGACGTCATCGTCGGCGAAACCGGTGAAGAGCCAATGCCGACGCCATGGACGGTATATGAGTTAGTCAAAGCCATTAGCGATTACGACAGCGCATGGAAGGAATTCATGCTGATTGATATGGGCGGAGCCACCACGGATGTCTATTCGGCCAGCGCGAATACCCTCTCCCCCGATACCGTCCTGCATGGTGTTCCTGAACCGTTCGTCAAACGTACCGTTGAAGGCGACCTGGGAATGCGCGTTTCCGCCGTCGTGGTGGGAGAAAGCACGCAGGATATGGTGAAAGTCATCTTCGCCCAACAACCGCAGCGCGAGGAAGCGTTTTACCGCTACCTGCGTCATCTGGTTGGGCAACCGGATTACCTGCCGCTCAGCGAGGAGGAGAAATATTTCGACACCCTGCTGGCAGGTTTGTGCGTGGGCTATGCCGCTGAGCGCCACGCGGGCACTAAAAAGCAGGTTTGCACCTGCGTGGGTAACGTGGATTTACAGATGGGTCGCGATCTCACCACCGTACGCAAAGTCGTCGGTTCAGGGGGATGGCTCTCTCGCGCCAGCCAGTTCGATATCCATAGCTGGCTCAAATACCGGGAGCTGGACGACCAGGGTAAAAGAATTTTGTTACCGAATCAGTTTGAGTATTACCGCGATTCAAATGGCCTGCTCCCGCTACTGGCAAACGTCGCCAGGCTGTACCCGCAAGCCGCTGCTCGCACCAGCATTCAGTGTTTAACCCTATAAAACTTAAGGCAGCTACGAATGGAACTTCGAAATAAAAAATTGACCCATGACGAATTCATGACCGAAAGGCATCAGGTATTACAAACCTGGGAAACCGGCAAAGACGTTGAGAACTTCGAAGATGGCGTGAAGTACCAGCAATCAATTCCGGATAAAAAGCGCTTCTCCCTTGCTCTGCTGAAGGCCGATCAGGAAGGGAAAACCCTGAGCCAGCCGCGCGCAGGCGTAGCATTAATGGATGAGCATATTGCGCTGCTCAAAACATTGCAGGAAGAGTGCGACCTCCTGCCGAGTACTATCGATGCCTATACCCGTCTGAACCGCTATGAAGAAGCCGCCGTCGGGATCCAGAAATCTATCGAAGCAGGTACTTCTAAGCTGAATGGTTTACCGGTCGTCAATCACGGGGTTGCTGCCTGCCGTCGTATGACTGAAGCGCTGGAAAAACCGATCCAGGTTCGTCACGGCACGCCGGATGCGCGCCTGCTGGCAGAAATCGCCATGGCCAGTGGCTTTACCAGCTACGAAGGCGGCGGCATCTCCTACAACATTCCTTACGCTAAACGTGTCACTCTGGAAAAATCCATCCGCGACTGGCAGTACTGCGACCGCCTGATGGGCCTGTACGAAGAGAACGGTATTCGTATCAACCGTGAACCGTTTGGCCCACTGACCGGCACCTTGATCCCGCCGTTTATGTCCCACTCGGTGGCGATTATCGAAGGTCTGTTGGCTCTGGAACAAGGCGTGAAGTCAATTACCGTTGGCTACGGCCAGGTCGGTAGCCTGACGCAGGATATTGCAGCGATTCAGGCGCTGCGCGAACTTTCCCACGAATATTTCCATAACCATGGCTTCGACGATTACGAACTGAGTACCGTTTTCCACCAGTGGATGGGCGGATTCCCGGAAGATGAAGCAAAAGCCTTCTCCGTTATCGCCTGGGGCGCAGCGGTTGCCGGTATGTCAGGTGCCACCAAAGTGATCACCAAAAGCCCGCACGAAGCGTTCGGTATCCCAACGGCGGCAGCGAACGCCCAGGGTCTGAAAGCTTCGCGCCAGATGCTCAACATGGTCAGCGACCAGAAATTCCCGCAGTGCGCTGCCGTGGAGCAGGAAGTTGATCTGATTAAGAGCGAAGTCCGCGCGGTGCTGAAGAAAGTCTTCGAACTGGGCAATGGCGACATTGCGCGCGGTACGGTGCTGGCCTTTGAAGCAGGCGTACTGGATGTACCTTTCGCGCCCGCCGCCTGTAACGCCGGTAAGATCCTGCCTGTTCGCGATAACACAGGCGCCATCCGTATTCTCGAAGCCGGTGCCGTTCCGCTGCCGAAAGACATTCTCGCCCTGCACCACGACTACGTCGCAGAGCGCGCGCATTTCGAAGGCCGCAAGCCTTCTTTCCAGATGGTCATTGATGACATCAACGCCGTATCCCACAGTAAATTAATAGGAAGACCATAATGAAAATTAAACAGGCCCTTTTCACAGCTGGCTACTCCTCATTTTATTTTGACGATCAGCAGGCCATCAAAAACGGCGCCGGTCATGACGGGTTTATCTATACCGGCGCTCCGGTAACGCCTGGATTTACATCTGTTCGTCAGGCGGGTGAATGCGTATCCGTACAGCTGATTCTGGAAAACGGCGCGGTAGCGGTGGGCGATTGTGCAGCGGTGCAATATTCAGGTGCAGGTGGACGCGATCCGCTGTTCCTGGCTGAAAACTTCATTCCGTTCCTTAACGATCACATCAAACCGCTGCTGGAAGGCCGTGACGTTGATTCGTTCCTGACCAACGCCCGTTTCTTTGACGAACTGCGTATTGACGGCCATCTGCTGCATACCGCCGTACGTTATGGTCTGTCTCAGGCGCTGCTCGACGCGGCGGCACTGGCTACCGGTCGTCTGAAAGCAGAAGTGGTTTGTGATGAATGGCAACTGCCGTGCGTCCCGGAAGCCATTCCATTATTTGGCCAGAGCGGCGACGACCGTTATATCGCCGTCGACAAGATGATCCTCAAAGGTGTGGACGTCCTGCCGCATGCGCTGATCAATAACGTAGAAGAGAAGCTGGGCTTCAAAGGCGAAAAACTGCGTGAGTACGTCCGCTGGTTATCAAACCGCATCCTGAGCCTGCGCACCAACGAAACCTATCACCCGACGCTGCATATTGATGTCTACGGCACCATCGGTCTGATCTTCGATATGGATCCGGTGCGTTGCGCCGAATACATCGCCAGCCTGGAAGCCGAAGCTCAAGGCCTGCCGCTGTACATTGAAGGCCCGGTAGATGCCGGTAACAAGCCGGATCAGATCCGCATGCTCACCGAGATCACTCAGGAGCTTACCCGTCTGGGTTCCGGCGTGAAAATTGTTGCGGATGAATGGTGTAACACCTATCAGGATATCGTGGACTTCACCGACGCGGGCAGTTGCCACATGGTGCAGATCAAGACCCCGGATCTGGGCGGTATTCACAACATCGTCGATGCGGTGCTGTATTGCAACAAACACGGAATGGAAGCCTATCAGGGCGGTACCTGTAACGAAACGGAAATCAGTGCGCGTACCTGCGTACACGTCGCGCTGGCTGCGCGTCCAATGCGCATGCTGATCAAGCCGGGTATGGGTTTCGATGAAGGTCTCAACATCGTGTTTAACGAAATGAACCGCACCATCGCGCTGTTGCAAACTAAGGATTAAGAGATGGCACGCACATTTAAGATCTTATCGCCTACGGCTATCCTGGGTTATGGCTTCCCGGAAGAAAGTTTTCGTAAAGCCATGGAAGAGTCACCGGATCTTATTGCTGTTGACGCAGGTTCCTCCGATCCAGGCCCCCACTATCTGGGGGCGGGTAAACCCTTTACCGACCGGGCCGGTGTGAAACGCGATCTGCGCTATATGATCGTGGCAGGCGTGAAGAACAACATCCCGGTAGTGATCGGCACGGCCGGTGGTTCTGGCGCAGCTCCGCATCTGGAGTGGTGTCGCCAGATAATCCATGAGATCGCACAGGAAGAAAAACTGTCCTTCTCAATGGCGTTAATCCCGTCTGATGTCGACAAAGAAATCGTTCATCAGGCGCTGGATAACGGCAAAATCACCGCGCTCGATTTTGTGCCTGAACTGACTCACGATGCAATTGAAGAGAGCACCTACATTGTCGCGCAGATGGGCGTCGAGCCTTTTCAGCGTGCGCTCGAAGCTGGCGCGCAGGTGGTTCTGGGCGGACGTGCCTACGATCCGGCCTGCTTCGCCGCGCTGCCAATAATGCAGGGCTTTGATGAAGGTCTGGCACTTCATTGCGGGAAGATCCTTGAGTGTGCTGCCATTGCCGCCACCCCTGGCTCCGGCTCAGATTGTGCGATGGGGATCATTGATGACAACGGCTTTACGCTGAAGGCGTTCAATCCCAAGCGTAAGTTCACTGAAACTTCCGCTGCGGCGCACACCCTGTATGAGAAGTCCGATCCGTACTTCCTGCCAGGACCAGGCGGCGTGCTGAACCTGAAAGCGTGCACCTTTACCCAGGTTAACGAGGGCGAAGTGTATGTCAGTGGTTCACGTCATGAAGAAACACCGTATGCGTTGAAACTGGAAGGCGCGCGTCAGGTTGGCTTCCGTTGCCTGACCATCGCCGGAACGCGCGACCCAATTATGATTGCCGGGATTGACACCATTCTCGAAGAGGTACAGGCAAGCGTGGCGCGTAACCTCTCTCTGAATGACGACAGTATCCGCATGACGTTCCACCTGTATGGTAAGAACGGTGTGATGGGCAACCATGAACCGATGAAAACCGCCGGTCATGAGCTGGGGATTTTACTGGATGTCGTTGCGCCGACGCAGGATATCGCCAACAGCGTTTGCTCGCTGGTACGCTCTACCCTGCTGCACTACGGCTATGAAAATCGCATTGCGACTGCGGGCAACCTCGCCTTCCCGTTCTCGCCATCTGATATTCAAAGTGGACCGGTGTATGAGTTCTCGATCTATCACCTGATTGAAGCGAGCGATGCGCTGCGATTTGATTTCCACATTGAACAGGTGACGCCAGAAGGAGTTCAGGCATGAAACACTCAATTTGTTCACTGGCGCAGGTTATTCGCTCCAAAAACGCCGGACCGTACGAACTGGTTTTAGATATTTTATTTAAAACCAGGGAAGACTATCAGCGGGTAAAAGCCTGCGAGCAATTAACGCCGCAGCTCATTGCCAGTTTATATAATGTTGAACCTGACTTCATTCACAATATCGTGTGGTTCGATCCGGCGAATGCCGTAAAAATCGTCATGCCGCGCGATATTATTTCCGGCAACGTCGGTGACAATGATGTTTATGGTGCTCAGCAACACGCTCCATTATTAAGTATTGAGTTCGACTTGTAACAAAACACACAATAACAACCATTGGAGCACTGAATTCAGCGGTATCACAGTGCTTCGAATTATTCATGCGGTTGGTCACAACAGGCGTGCGTCTGAGCTGCTGTCCAGGCTCAGGCGCACACCACCCTACACAATTCAAATTACCAGCCTTTATCCGATGGAGTACACATGAAGAAAATAAGTTTAACGAAGATGATCATATTAGGCCTGATACTCGGCATGATTGCCGGGGTGGCCATAAATAATATGGCCGCGGCTGAAACAGCAAAATCCTATGCAGCAGATATTTCTATTTTTACCACCATATTCTTACGCATGGTAAAAATGATTATCGCGCCATTGGTTATTTCAACTCTGGTTGTTGGTATTGCCAAAATGGGCGATGCCAAAACGCTGGGACGTATATTTTCGAAAACCTTCTTCCTGTTTATTTGCGCCTCTCTGGTGTCAATTGCACTGGGTCTGGTTATCGTTAACATCTTCCAGCCAGGCGCGGGGATCAACTTCGTGCCGCATGACGTCGGGGCCGTTGCCGCCGTTCAGTCAGAGCCATTCACGCTGAAAGTGTTCATCTCGCACGCAGTACCGACCAGTATTGTCGATGCGATGGCGCGTAACGAAATTCTGCAGATCGTGGTGTTCTCAATTTTCCTCGGTTGCAGCCTGGCCGCAATTGGTGAAAAAGCCGAGCCTATCGTGAAGGTTCTGGATTCACTGGTACACGTGATGCTGAAGCTGACGGGCTACGTCATGCTGTTTGCACCACTGACCGTTTTTGCCGCTATTTCTGGTCTGATTGCCGAACGTGGTCTGGGTGTGATGGTCAGCGCCGGGATCTTCATGGGTGAATTCTATCTGACCCTGGGTATGCTGTGGGCAATCCTGATTGGCCTGTCAACCATGATAGTCGGGCCTTGCATCGCGCGTTTGACCAAATCAATCCTCGAGCCTGCACTGCTGGCCTTTACTACCTCCAGCTCAGAAGCCGCCTTCCCGGGCACCCTGGACAAGCTGGAAAAATTCGGCGTTTCTTCAAAAATCGCCAGCTTCGTTCTGCCTATCGGTTACTCCTTTAACCTGGTCGGCTCCATGGCGTACTGCTCATTTGCCACCGTCTTTATTGCTCAGGCATGCAACATTGAGCTGAGCATGGGCGAGCAAATTACCATGCTGTTAATCCTGATGCTGACCTCTAAAGGGATGGCGGGCGTACCGCGTGCATCAATGGTGGTTATCGCCGCAACCCTGAACCAGTTCAACATTCCTGAAGCTGGTCTGATCCTGTTGATGGGCGTCGATCCGTTCCTCGATATGGGTCGTTCTGCTACCAACGTCATGAGTAACGCAATGGGTGCTGCCATTGTAAGTCGCTGGGAAGGTGAACACTTCGGCCAGGGTTGTCGTGGCACTGCGCCAGTGAAGACCCCGGAACAAGAACGTCCGGTTACCGAAACAGAAGTCGCGTTGTCCTGATACGACGTTATTGCCGGATGGCGCTTGCGCTTATCCGGCCTGCATAACGTTTCACTATCCGTTGGCCGGATAAGGCGGTACACCGCCATCCGGCACCATGATGAGTACACCAACAGGATTGCACCATGACTAAAACTCTTCTCGGCGTGAGTATTTTTTCCTTCAGCGTTTTGTTCAGCGCAACGACTCTCGCGCAAACCACGCCGGATTACGCAAAGCTTATCGACCAGGCACATCAAAAATATAAAAGTAACCACGATGGAAAAGTCGCCGACTACATCCCTGCCCTGGCGACCTACAGCCCGAATAACTTTGCCATCACCATTGCCACGGTGGACGGCAAGATCTACCAGGTTGGCGATGTTAACAAACCCTTCCCCATGGAATCCCTGAGCAAAGTCTTCACCATGGCGCTCGCCATGGAACAGCACGGCCCTCAGGTGGTGCTGGATAAACTCGGGGCCAATGCCACCGGCATGCCTTTCAACTCCGGTTTAGCGGTTGAGCTGACCAAAGGCGCGCCTGAGAACCCGCTGGTAAACGCCGGGGCGATGAGCACCGTTAGCCTGATTGAAGCCAAAGACAAAACCGATCGCTGGAACAAAATCCTCGACAACCTGAACGTCTGGGCCGACGCCACGCTCACGGTTAATGAGCCGGTCTTTAAATCCGAGATGGAAACCAACCAGCACAATCAGGCGCTGGCGAAGCTGATGGAATCCTATAACAGCTTCTATGGCAATACCGACGAAGCTGTCGAAATTTATACCCGTCAGTGCTCGGTGGATATCACCGTTGAGCAACTGGCCAAAATGGGGGCGGTACTGGCGAACAAAGGCAAATCTCCATTCAACGGCAAGCAGTTGCTGAATGAAAAATATGTTCCGCAGGTGCTGGCAGAAATGGCGATTGCCGGACTATACGACGGCAGCGGTAAATGGCTCTACACCGTGGGCATCCCGGCAAAAAGCGGCGTCGGCGGCGGCATGGTCGCCGTTGTCCCGGGCGAATATGCGATTGCCGTCTATTCTCCGCCGCTGGATGAAGCCGGTAACAGCGTTCGCGCCCAGAAAACGATCGAATATGTCGCCGAAGCGACAAAAGCCAATGTCTTTTTAGCGCATTAAGCAATTACGGATGGCGTGAGCGCCATCCGACATATTAACTAAAAGGTGAGATGTAAACATGTCTAAACCATTTGTCTGGCAGGAACTCTTTGTTCAGAGTAAAGATAATACCGAATATGAATTACTGAGTAACCAGCACGTTGCGGTAACGGAGTTAGACGGAGAGGAAGTGATTAAGGTTGCGCCAGAAGCGCTAACCTTATTAGCCCAGCAGGCATTTTATGAGGCTTCATTTTTCCTGCGCGCCGGACATTTAAAACAGATAGCCAGCATTCTGCACGATCCGCAGGCCAGCAGTAACGATAAGTACGTCGCATTGCAACTGCTACGCAATGCTGAGGTTTCGGCCAAAGGCGTCCTGCCCAACTGCCAGGATACCGGGACGGCAACCATTGTGGCCTGCAAAGGACAGCATGTCTGGACCGGCGGCGATGATGCAGAAGCATTAAGCAAAGGCGTGTACACCACCTTCACCGAAAACAACCTGCGTTACTCGCAAAATGCCCCGCTGGACATGTATACCGAGGTCAATACCCAGACTAACCTGCCGGCGCAAATCGACATCAGCGCCACGCCGGGTAACGAATACCGTTTCCTGTTCGTCAACAAAGGCGGCGGCTCTGCTAACAAAGCGGCGCTGTTCCAGGAAACCAAATCTATTCTGCAGCCGGAAAAGCTCACCGCGTTTCTGATCGAAAAAATGAAATCACTGGGTACAGCCGCCTGCCCGCCGTATCACATCGCTTTCGTCGTTGGAGGCTTGTCCGCCGACCAGACGCTGAAGGTTGCCAAACTGGCTTCAACTAAATATTACGATAACCTGCCCACCAGCGGGAACGAACTGGGTCAGGCATTCCGCGATACAGCGCTGGAAGCCGAGCTGCTCAACGCCAGCCGCGAGTTTGGCATCGGCGCGCAGTTTGGCGGCAAATACTTTGCCCACGATATCCGGGTGATCCGCCTGCCACGCCACGGCGGCTCCTGCCCTATCGCCATGGCTCTCTCCTGCTCAGCCGACCGCAACATCAAGGCCAAAATCAACAAACACGGAATCTGGCTGGAGAAACTCGAGCATAATCCGGGCAAATTTATTCCCGATTCACAGCGGGTAGAAAATAGCGCCCAGACCGTACAACTGGATCTGAATCGTCCGCTGCGCGAGATCCTGCATGATCTCACCACTCTGCCAATTGGGACGCGTTTATCGTTAACCGGCCCGATTGTTGTGGCTCGCGATATCGCGCATGCCAAAATCAAAGAGCGCCTGGATAACGGCGAACCAATGCCAGATTACATGAAAAACCATATCGTCTATTACGCGGGCCCGGCTAAAACCCCCAGTAATCTGGCCTGCGGTTCGCTAGGTCCCACAACCGGCGGGCGCATGGACGGTTACGTCGATGCTTTCCAGGCCGCGGGCGGCAGTCTGATCATGTTGTCGAAAGGCAACCGCAGCGCGCAAGTCACGGATGCGTGTCGCAAACATGGTGGTTTTAACCTTGGCAGCATTGGCGGCGCCGCAGCCTTGTTGGCGCAGCAGTACGTGAAGAGCCTGCACTGCCTTGAATATCCCGAGCTGGGAATGGAAGCTGTGTGGATGATGGAAGTTAAAAATATGCCGGCCTTCGTATTAGTGGATGATAAAGGCAATAACTTCTTTAGCCAGTTTGAGCAGCAGCATCGCTGCGCAACCTGTCCGGCAGGACATTAAGGAGTCACCATGGAAGCGCGAGCCAATAATGACAGACACCGCCAGCGTCAGCAGAAACTGAAAGAACAGGTTGATACCCGCGTGGCGGCGGCAACGGAGAAGAAAGGGATCCTGATTGTCTTCACCGGCAACGGTAAAGGAAAATCCACCGCAGCCTTTGGTACGGCAACGCGCGCGGTTGGTCACGGAAAAACCGTTGGCATCGCGCAGTTTATTAAAGGCCAGTGGGATAATGGCGAGTACAACACGCTGCAACCGCTCGGTGTCGAATTTCATATTATGGGCACCGGATTTACCTGGGAAACCCAAAATCGGCAAGCGGATATCGAGGCAGCAACGGTAGTCTGGCAGGAAAGTAAGCGCATGCTGGCTGATCCGCAGTACGATCTGGTGGTGTTGGATGAGCTTACTTACATGCTGGCTTACCACTATCTGGACACACAGGAGGTTATCAGCGCCATCGAAAATCGCCCTGCGGAGCAAAGCGTCATCGTGACCGGGCGCGGATGCCATGCGCTGTTACTGGAACTGGCCGATACGGTCAGTGAAATTCGCCCGGTCAAGCACGCGTTTGACCGCGGGATTCAGGCACAGATTGGAATCGACTGGTAGCCGTTCTTTTGCCGGATAACGATGCTAACGCGTCTTATCCGGCCTACCAATCGTTGTAGGCCTGATAAAGCGCAAACCACCATCAGGCAGCCGACACCACGGACTTACTGAGCAACCAGTTACGAAATGTCTGTAAATGCGCAGACTCCGATTTCTCTTCACGCCACGTCATAATGAAACGGTTCCCGGTGCGCATCGGAACATCGCAAGGAATGACCATATCACCATTGTCCAGATCGTGCTGAATGGCAAAACGAGGAAGCAGCGCAACCCCCAGATTAGAACGGACCGCCGCAATCAACATCGACAACAGATCAAATCTCGGGCCTTTATTTACCAGCGGGCTGCTGACGTTGGACAGCGCAAACCATTCCTGCCAGCCTTTGATTCGCGTACTCTGGTGCAACAGCGGGTATTCGTTCAGCAGTTCGTGGACTGACAGTTTCCGTTCCGGTTCGGCCAGCAGGCAGCGGCTGCAAACTGGCAGAATTTCCTCTTCAAACAGGTACTCAACCTCTGACCACGGTGAGTAGAAATCTTCGCGCATAATTGCCGCATCATACTCACGATTAAGAAAATCACCGATATTCGCCAGCGAATGGATGTTCACGATAATATCAGGATTGAGTTTGTTAAACTCGCGCAGGTTGGGGATCAACCAATGCGTACTGAACGTCGGATTTACCGCCAGCTCAATAACCTGTACGGTCGGTTGCCAGGTCATTATTGTGGTCGTATCGCGCTCGAGTTTATTTAACGTTTCTTTAACGATACTTAAATAGTGTTTGCCGGCCGCATTTAAAAAAATACGTTTTTTGGCATGATTAAATAGCGCGGTATTAAGAAAATCCTCCAGTGCATTCACCTGGCGGAAAACAGCACTTTGTGTTAACGCCAACTCTTCAGCTGCCCTGGTATAACTTTCGTGACGCGCAACCACTTCAAAAGTTACCAGCAACTCCGTCTTGGGTATTTTTCCTCTCATAACCTCTTCCATATGCAGCGTACAAAAATAGTTTAATTTATAAAAAATAATTCAAGGCACCCAGATAAGCACCGAGAGTTATATTTTATTTTCTCCATTGATGTCATTGATCCAATCCATGATTTGCTCACACTGATGGCGGATAAATATTAACCAATAATACTCAAGCACAACAATAAACACAATTTAAATAAGGTTAAACTTAAGTAAATAGTGCCAATAAGTTCTTAATAATTTTTCAAGTCTTCTTGTTTATTGCAGAAAAAACTTTGCGAGATTAATCAATATTATCCACGCGCTAATCCTGGATAATTTCACGTTATAACTTACGGGCAAACGACTGCTTTTAATCATTTATTGATGTCGTTTGTGCCATTTTTTTGACAGACGTGATAAAGGACACATTGTGAAAACTTTCGGAAAGGTCTGGCTCGTTGGAGCAGGTCCTGGTGATATTTCATTACTGACCCTCAAAGCAATGATCTGCATTAAACAGGCCGACGTCATTATTTACGATCGGCTGGTCAATCCTAAAATTTTAGAATGGGCATTACCTGACTGCCTGCTTATCAATGTCGGCAAAAATCCAGGCTTCCATTGCGTTCCTCAGGGTGAAATCAACGCACTGCTGGTCCAGTATGCCCAAACACACCACAACATTGTGCGCCTCAAAGGTGGCGATCCGTATGTATTTGGCCGTGGGGCTGAAGAAGTTGAGGATCTGGTTGAAATGGGCATCCCTTTTGAAGTTGTACCGGGTATTAGTTCTACGATTGGCGGCCTGACCTATGCCGGTATCCCGGTGACGCATCGCGATTTTGCCTCCGGCTTTCACGTGGTGACTGGCCACACGCGGGAAGGCAATCAGCAGCAGGACTGGCGTCAACTGGCGAAACTTAATGGCACGTTGGTCATCGTCATGGGTATCGCCAATCTGGCGTTTATCTGTGAAGAGCTGTTGATGGGCGGGAAATCAGCAGACACGCCCGCCGCGCTAATTATGTCCGCGACCCGAGAAAATCAACGCCGCCTGACCTGCACGCTCGGTTCATTATTGAGCAAGGCGCAGGAAGCTAATATTGTTCCACCGGCGCTGATTGTAATCGGAGATGTGGTGACCCTGAGCGATCGGCTCTCTTTTATACCTGAAGCCATCACGCTGCCAGACAATCTTTACTGCGAAAGTCTGGCGTGACGAAAAGACTGGGGCGACGTTTGATGCGCCGCCCGGAAAACGCGGCAAAAGTAACTGGTTTGCGCGTATTGCAATTTCCTGGCAATACTGTCTATGGAATGAACCGGATCGTGTAATAACTCCCCTGCTTTTTGCATTTTTTTCTGACTCACCCAGGTTTTAAAATTAACACCCTGGCGTTTCTTGAAAAACCGGCTGAAATAGTTCGCGCTTAAGCACACATGAGCCGCGACAGATTCCAGAGACAATTCACCATACAAATTCTCGTCAATATAACGCAGCGCCGCCATAAGTTTTTTCTCGTGACGTGAAGGCTCAGTGAAATAATGATGAGCGTAACGGGTTGCCGGAACTACAATCTTCTCAGAGATCAATTGTTCTTTCTCAAAATTATCAACAATAAAACTTAACAAATTTGCTGACGCCACCAGTACATTATTATCCACCATCGCAGACTGGCCCCACTCAGCTTTAATTTCGGGGTTATTAATCCATGAGTTTTTGTTATCAATAGCGATAGTTTTATATTCCTGATACTTTACCCGCACCTGCCCGCAGATAATAAAACCGTAAAGGTGTCCCTCATGAATTAATGGCATCGAGAACAGGCTTAGCCCTGCATGACAGGTGAGTATTCTGGGTTTAAGCTGTTTTAATGCCTCAAAAGCACAGTACTTGTCGCACTTTTGGCAACCTGCTCGATAGCGCTCATCCGCACGCATTAATGTGCAAAACGAATTAAAATTATGACATTCAGACAACGCTATACCGTTAATATCAACGACGACTGTGGCTAACCCAGTGGCTCGGGAGAAGAGTTCTGCGATAGAGAAAAAACGGTGTAAATAGTCATCCTGGATTTTCAGCGGCACGTTATCCTCCGGCATTAACAATATTAAGGCCGCTAATATGCAAAAATTAGCCTCAGGAAAGAATGATGCTCACCGCAAAAAATAATCTCATTTGTGCAGATGATTATGATCAATTGGCAAGAAAATTATAGCGACCACGATAATACTCTGCAGCACACCACCGACTCAGCTTTCTCAAAGATTAACGAATCTTCACACTCTCTTGGGTAATGACTCCAACTTATTGATAGTGTTTTATGTTCAGATAATGCCCGATGACTTTGTCATGCAGCTCCACCGATTTTGAGAACGACAGCGACTTCCGTCCCAGCCGTGCCAGGTGCTGCCTCAGATTCAGGTTATGCCGCTCAATTCGCTGCGTATATCGCTTGCTGATTACGTGCAGCTTTCCCTTCAGGCGGGATTCATACAGCGGCCAGCCATCCGTCATCCATATCACCACGTCAAAGGGTGACAGCAGGCTCATAAGACGCCCCAGCGTCGCCATAGTGCGTTCACCGAATACGTGCGCAACAACCGTCTTCCGGAGCCTGTCATACGCGTAAAACAGCCAGCGCTGGCGCGATTTAGCCCCGACGTATCCCCACTGTTCGTCCATTTCCGCGCAGACGATGACGTCACTGCCCGGCTGTATGCGCGAGGTTACCGACTGCGGCCTGAGTTTTTTAAATGGCGGAAAATCGTGTTGAGGCCAACGCCCATAATGCGGGCGGTTGCCCGGCATCCAACGCCATTCATGGCCATATCAATGATTTTCTGGTGCGTACCGGGTTGAGAAGCGGTGTAAGTGAACTGCAGTTGCCATGTTTTACGGCAGTGAGAGCAGAGATAGCGCTGATGTCCGGCAGTGCTTTTGCCGTTACGCACCACCCCGTCAGTAGCTGAACAGGAGGGACAGCTGATAGAAACAGAAGCCACTGGAGCACCTCAAAAACACCATCATACACTAAATCAGTAAGTTGGCAGCATCACC